>CALWOS010000069.1 GCA_944383185.1 uncultured Oscillospiraceae bacterium | reverse complement strand
CTTTGAGGCCGCCGAGCAGTTCGCCCGGGTGGAGGGCATCCTCCCGGCCCCGGAGTCCAGCCACGCCATCCGAGTGGCCATCGACGAGGCGCTGAAGTGCAAGGAGAAAAAAAAAAAAAAAACCATCCTCTTCGGCCTGACGGGAACGGGCTACTTCGACATGTACGCTTATGAAAAATTCAACAACGGGGAGATGCGCGACTATATCCCCACAGACGCGGACCTGGCCGCCGGCTTCGCCGCCCTGCCGCAGGTCTGAAAATACCGGATATCCCATATAAACAGCAAAGCAGCCGCGGTCTTTTCGCCGCGGCTGCTTTCTTCTTTTTTCAGCGGAATTCTATGGCGTAGCCCAGGATGTCCCGGCCCCGATAGTAGACATAGGGATCGTTGGGCACATCGCTCAGGCCCCAGAGCTGGGTCCGGGCCATTTTCATCAGGGCCAGGTAATACTCGTTCCCGTCGTCGTTATTGGGCTCCCCACTGTGCCACCAGTTCGCCGGGATCGCCCCGCCGGAGAGCCATTCCGTCTCCGGCCACTGGGAGAATTCCTCCACATAGGCCCCCAGGAAGAGCACCAGGATGCCCTGCTCCTCCGCCTGGGCGATCAGGTATTCATACTCCTCCTGGCTGCGCACCGAGGCCAGGGTGCCCCCGGCGGCCTGGGCCGCGTCGTAGCATTCCCACCAGGTGTCGTTGCTCTTCACCACCCGGAAGCGCTGGGACAGGGGCAGCTCCTCCCGGAACACCACCTCCAGGCTGTGATCCCGGTCCACGGACAGGAAGGTGTACTCCTCCGCCGTCTCCACCTGGACGCCGTCCACATACACCGCTTCGATGACATAGCCCTCGTCCGGGTAAAAGCGGAAGCTCCGGCTGCCGCCGCTCATCACGGCGGCGTCCCCCTCCGGCAGGATGCTGCCCCCCGGGGAGGCGGAGGCCGAGATGACAAAGCCAGACGGCTGGGTCGCCGCGGCGGTCTCCCCGGGGGCTGCGCTTCCCCCGCCCTCCGGCAGAGGGAGGACGCCTGTGGCCAGGAGGATGGCCGCCGCGGAGATCAGCACCCCCAGCGCCCCCACCACCCCCACCAGGATGGCGGGTTTCCGGTTCGTTTTGGGCGCGCTCTCCCGCCCCTCCAGGGCCCGGCGGAACTCCGACGCCGTCTGCCAGCGCTGCTCCGTCCGGAAGGCGCAGGCCCGGAGGATCGCCTGGCTCAGCTCCGGGTTGGCGTAGGCCGGGGGCGGGAGGGCGTCCCCCCGGAGGCGGCGTTTGAGGGCCTCGTTGTTGTCGTCATAGCTCACCTGGGCCGGGGGCGGGGGCAGGAAGGGCGCCCGGTTGCCGTTGAGCAGCCGGTAGAGCACCAGCCCCAGAGAATAGATATCTGCGGTGTGGTTCACCGCCTCCCCCCGGAAGATCTCCGGGGCCATATAGTTGTAGGTCCCCGCCAGGGTCACGCCCCCGGTGGTGCCTTCCAGGGCCCGGGCCACGCCGAAGTCCCCCAGCTTGAACTCTCCCGTGTCTGTAACGAAGATGTTGGAGGGCTTGATATCCCGGTGGATGATGCGCTGGCGCTCCAGCTCCTCCAGGGCCTGGGTCAAATCCAGCCCCAGGCGGAGCACGTCCTCCCGGGTGAACCCCCGCTCCTCCATCACCTTGTTGAGGGTCCGGAGCAGCTCCATGCGGATGAAGATATCATAGCCCCGGCCGTCAGCCTTAGGCACGATCAAATGGTCCTCATAGCATACCAGGTGGGACTGACCCCGGAGGCGGCGGCTGATCTCGATCTCCCGCTGGAGGGCGGTCATGATCTGCTCCGGAGGATACTCGGAGGGCTCCTCTCCATCCCGGGGTATGGAAATGTGCTTCACCGCGGCATAATAGACCTTGCCAAACTCCTGCCGGCTCACCCGGTACACCGTGCCGTAGCTCCCCTGTCCCAGTTTCTCCTCCACGTTCCAGCAGCCCCAAAGCGGGGCAAAGCTGTAGATGTCCCCCATGCTGTGTCTCCCTCTTTCCCCATCGGTGTGCGCCTATACATGATATGCTGCATTAGTATAGCATAGCTGCCGGGAGATTTCCACGTTTTTTGACATTTTCCCAATAATAACCCCCATTTTTCGTCCAAAACATTGCAGGGCCGCGGTTCTTTGTGGTATACTCGCTATAAATCTGCCATCCGCACCCCGGCAGGCGCCGGGGGAGAAAGGAGCCTTCCCGCTATGCGTCAGTCCTCCCGCCGCGGCTTGCTGGCCTTGCTGGCCGCCGTGCTGATCCTCGCCCTGCTGGCTTTGGGGCTGCTGGTGTTCCGCCGCTTCCAGGCGGAGGCGCCCGCCGCGCCGTCCGCCTCTCCCGCCGAGACCCTTCCGGCCGCGGCCACCCCTGTGCCGGACACGCCCTCCCCCAGCCCCACAGAGGACCCCGTCTCCGTCCGGGCCCGAGAGATCCTGGCGGGGATGGACGACCGGGAGAAAATCTGCCAGCTCTTTGTGGTCTATCCGGACGACATCGCCGGTGTGGGCTCCATCACCTATGCCGGGGAGGAAACCCGGCTGGGACTGGAGCGCTACCCCGTGGGCGGGCTGGTATACGCCCAGGGCAACATCCTCTCCCGGGAGGCCGTCACGGAGATGATCCGCACCCAGCAGAGCTGGTCTCAAATCCCCCTGCTCACCTGTGTGGACGAAGAGGGGGGCCGGGTCACACGGGTCATGGGCAATCTGGACACCACCTGGCTGGATGCCATGTACACTTACCGGGATCAGGGACCGGAGGCCGCCCGGCAAAACGCTGTCACTGTGGCCTCGGACCTTCTGGCGCTGGGCTTTAACACGGATTTCGCCCCGGTGGCGGACGTGTGGAGCAACCCGCAGAACACCGTCATCGGGGACCGGGCCTACAGCGATGACTTTGCCCAGGCTGCGGAGCTGGTCGGCGCCGCCGTGGAGGGCTTTGAAAGCCAGGGCCTTTTGTGCTGCCTGAAGCACTTCCCAGGTCACGGGGACACCCAGGAGGACAGCCACTACGGCACCGCCTATGTGAACAAGACCTTGGAGGAGCTCCGGCAGGCGGAACTGCTGCCCTTCCAGGCCGGGATCGAAGCCGGGGCGGATATGGTGATGGTGGGGCACCTGACGGTGCCGGCCCTGGATGACAAGCCGGCTACGGTCTCCCACGCCATTGTCACGGGACTTCTTCGGGAGGAGCTGGGCTTTGACGGCGTAGTGATTACCGACAGTCTGGAGATGTCCGCGGCCACAGGTATGGCCCTGGGGGACGGGGAGCTGTGCGTCCAGGCCCTGGAGGCCGGCTGCGATCTGCTCCTGGGTCCCGGGGATCTGTCCGCCGCCGTGGACGGCGTCACCGCCGCGGTGGAGTCCGGCCGCCTCACCTGGGCGCGCATCGAAGAGAGCCTCCAGCGCATCCTGGAGCTCAAGCTCCGCGCCGGATTGTTGGAATAGCGCCGCGGTACCGGCGCCTCCGGGAGATTTTCCGGCAGTCTGCACGGAATCCCAGTAAAAAATTTGGCGGTTTTGAGGTTTCCTCTCTTGACAGGCGGAGCAAGGAGTGCTATTCTTAAGGCAAATTTTGAGGAAAGGGGCAAAAAGCGGGCCATGAAACGCGTTATGTTCGCCGGCTACTTTAGCAGCTTTTACTTTTATTACGTCGGGTAATAGAGGTAAGAGTGTTTTTTGCTGCGAACAAACGGGGTCCATCCTGAACGCCCTCAACCGGAATCATGTTTGAGAAAGATCCGGGGTTCCACAGAGAAAACACTGTGGAACCCCGGTTTTTTGTTTTTCTTTTGCCCATTTCTACTTTTACGTAAAGGAGTCTTTTCCATGATCGCAATTTTGAAACCCGGCGCCGCCCAGGCGCAGATCGACAGTCTGAAGGAGTGGCTCATCGCCCAGGGCCTGGATGTGCATATCTCCGTGGGCAAATACCAGACCATCGTGGGCTTGGTGGGGAACACCTCCAAGATCGATATCGACCTTTTGTCCGGGCTGGAGATCGTGGAGTCCGTCAAGCGCATTTCCGATCCTTTCAAAAACGCCAACCGGAAATTCCACCCGGACGACACCATCGTGGACTGCGGCGGGGCCAAGGTGGGCGGCGGGAATTTCGCCATGATCGCCGGCCCCTGCTCCGTGGAGAGTGAGGAGCAGATCCTGGAAGTAGCCAGGGCCGTGAAAGCCGCCGGGGCCACCATGCTCCGGGGCGGCGCGTTCAAACCCCGCACCTCCCCCTATGACTTCCAGGGGCTGAAGGCCGACGGCATTGAGCTGCTGCTGGAAGCCAAGCGGGAGACGGGGCTCCCCATCGTCACGGAGATTATGAACGCCAACCACCTGCCCCTCTTCGAGGACGTGGATGTGATCCAGGTGGGCGCTCGGAACATGCAGAACTTCGAGCTGCTCCGGGAGCTGGGCCGGACCCGGAAGCCCATCCTCCTCAAGCGGGGCCTGGCCAACACCCTGAAGGAGCTGTTGATGAGCGCGGAGTACATCATGGCCGGCGGCAATGAGAACATCATTTTCTTTTTTCGGGACACGGCCACCTCCGAGATCTACACCCGGAACACCCTGGACGTCTCCGCCATCCCCATGCTCCACGAGCTGAGCCATCTGCCGGTGGTGGCCGACCCCAGCCACGCCACGGGGCTTTCCCGCCTGGTGAAGCCCATGGCCCTGGCCGCCGCCGCGGCCGGCGCGGACGGGCTGATGATTGAGGTCCACAGCAATCCCGCCAAGGCCCTGTGCGACGGGCCTCAGTCCCTGACCCCGGAGCAGTACGCCGACGTGGCCGCCGCGGTGGCCCGGCTGCGGGAAACCCTGTAAAAATACAAAATGAAAGGCAAGGTGATCGGACATGACGGTGGGAATTGTGGGCCTGGGCCTGATCGGCGGGTCCATGGCCAGGGCCTATAAGCGGGCCGGGAACACGGTCCTGGGCGAGGACACGGATGAAAGCGTACTGCGCTACGCCCAGCTGCTGGGCGCGGTGGACGCGCCCCTCACCCGGGAAAACTGCACGGACTGCCAACTTATTCTTCTGGCCCTCTACCCCCGGGCGGCCATCGCCTGGCTAGAGAAAATGGGGCCGGCCCTCAGCCATGAGACCGTGGTCATCGACCTGTGCGGCACCAAAGCGCGGGTCTGCCGGGACGGCTTTGCCCTGGCAGAGAAATACGGTTTCACCTTTGTGGGAGGGCACCCCATGGCCGGCACCCAGTTTTCCGGCTTCAAATACTCCTCCGCGGAGCTTTTCCAGGGCCAGCCCATGGTCATCGTCCCGCCCCGGTACGACGACATCGCCTTTTTTGACCGGATCAAGCAGCTTCTCTCCCCCGCAGGCTTCGGGCACATCACCATCACTACGGCGGACAAGCACGACGCCATGATCGCTTTCACTTCCCAGTTGGCCCACGTGGTGTCCAACGCCTATGTGAAAAGCCCCGCCTCCCAGGAGCACACCGGCTTCTCCGCGGGGAGCTACAAGGACCTGACCCGGGTGGCCTGGCTCAATGAGGACATGTGGGCGGAGCTGTTCCTGGAAAACCGGGAGCATCTGCTCACGGAGCTCACCGGGCTCATGGCCCGCCTGGACGAATACCGCGCGGCTCTGGAGGACCGGGACCAGTCCCGGCTCCGGGAGTTGCTGCGGGAGGGCCGTCTGGCCAAGGAAAGGGTGGATCAGGGATGCACAGGCTGACGGTGGACACCCCCTCCCGGCGCTATGACGTGTGCGTCGGCCGCGGGCTGCTGAAAGAGGCTGGGGCGCTGCTGAGCCAAGTGCTTCCCCCGCCCCGGCGGGTGTGCCTGGCGGCGGACGACCAGGTCTGGGAGCTCTGGGGAGAGCAGGCAGAGGCCGGCCTGCGCCTGGCCGGATATACAGTGGACGTCTGGCGCTTCCCTCACGGAGAGGGGAGCAAAACCCCGGCCACAGCCCTGTCCCTGGCGGAATACCTCTCTTCCCTTCCCCTCACTCGGACGGACTGCGTAGCCGCCCTGGGCGGCGGGGTGGCCGGGGACATCGTCGGCTTCGCCGCGGCGGTTTACCTCCGGGGCATCCCTGTGGTACAGCTGCCCACCACCCTTCTGGCAGCGGTGGACAGCTCCGTGGGAGGCAAGACCGGCGTGGACCTCCCGGCGGGGAAAAACCTCCTGGGGGCCTTCCATCAGCCCAGCCTGGTGGTCTGCGACCTGGACACACTGGACACCCTTCCCCCTGCCCAGTTCACCGACGGCTGCGCGGAGGTGATCAAATACGGCGTCATCGGGGACCGGAGCTTCTTTTTCGACCTTACTGAACCCATCTCCCGGCACATGGAGGCGGTCATCGCCCGGTGCGTGCGGATGAAGCGGGACATCGTGGCCGGGGACGAGCGGGATACGGGGGCCCGGCAGCTTCTGAACCTGGGCCACACCATCGGCCACGCCGTGGAAAAGCTCTCCGGCTATACCCGGGGACACGGCAGCTGCGTGGCCATCGGCATGGCCGCCATCACCCGGGCGGCGGTGCGCCGGGGACTTTGCCCGGAGGCGGACCTCGGGGCCCTGCTCGCCATGCTGGAACAATACGGCCTGCCCACAGCCTGCCCCTATGACGGGGCGGCGTTGCTGCCGGTGATCGCCGGGGACAAAAAGCGCGCCGGCAGCGCCATCACCCTGGCCGTGCCCCACGGCATCGGAGACACCCGGCTTGTGAAGGTGCCTGTGGAAACGCTCCCAGGCTGGCTCCAGGACGCACTGGAGGGCTGGTGAGCCATGGAAAAACGCCTTACCCCCGGCGTCTTTGCCGGAACCGTTACCCCGCCCTCCAGCAAGAGCGCCGGGCACCGGCTGCTCCTATGCGCGGCCCTTGCCCCTGGACGGAGCGTGGTGGAGGGCTTGAGCCTCTCCCAGGATATCCGGGCCACCCTGGACTGCATCCGGGCCCTGGGGGCCCGGGCGGAACTTGCCGGGAACCGCTGCACGGTGGAGGGCGCGCCCCTGCCCCATACGCTGGAGGCGCTCCCCGCCTTTCCCTGCGGGGAATCCGGCTCCACGCTGCGCTTTTTCCTCCCCGTCGCCCTGGCCGGCGTGGGCGGCGGGCGCTTCACCGGGGCCCGCCGGCTTTTGGAGCGGCCTCTGGAGCCCTACTTTGCGATCTTCCGGCGGCAGGGCATCGCCTTTACCCAGGAGCCGGAAGCCCTCACGGTCTCAGGACGCCTCCGGGCCGGGACATTCTCCCTCCCCGGAAACGTGTCCAGCCAGTTTTTCACCGGGCTTCTCCTGGCCGCGCCCCTGCTTTCCGGGGAAAGCCGCGTCCTCTGCGCCGGCCCTCTGGAGTCGGCGGAGTATGTGGACATGACCATTGCGGCCATGGCCCTGGCCGGACGGGAGGTCGAGCGCCTGCCCAACGGCGTGGGCTATCTCGTAACCCCAGGGCCCTACCGCCCCTTCACCGCCCGGGTGGAGGGGGATTGGAGCGCCGCGGCCTTCTGGTACGCCGCCAACTTCCTGGGAGGCCGGGTGGACATCCTGGGCCTGGATGAAAATTCTCCCCAGGGGGACAAGGCCGTCGCCCCCCTGACCCGGGCCCTCAGCCGGGCCGGGGAGGTGCGCATCGACGTGTCCGGCTGCCCGGACCTGGTGCCCGCTCTGGCGGCCATGGCCGCCCTGCGGCCCGGGGAAGCTACCTATATTGAAAACGCCGCACGGCTCCGTTTGAAGGAGAGCGACCGCCTGGCCACGGTGACGGCGGTGCTCTCCGCCCTGGGGGCGGACATCCGGGAGACCCCGGACAGCCTGGTGATCCGGGGAAAGGAAGCATTGGCCGGGGGCTGCGTTGTCTCCAGCCACAACGACCACCGCATCGCCATGATGGCCGCCGTGGCCGCCGCCCGCTGCCGGGAGGCCGTGGTCCTCACCGGGGCGGAGGCGGTGGAAAAGTCCTATCCCGGCTTCTGGGCAGACTATGAACGGCTCTACGAGGAGGGAAGGCCATGACACACTACGGAAACAATATCGACCTTGCCATTTACGGCGGCTCTCACGACCCGGAGATCGGCCTTGTCTGCGCCGGCCTCCCCGCCGGGGAACCGGTGGACCAGGCGGCACTGGAGGCCTTCCTCCGCCGCCGGGCCCCGGGGCAGGGGCCCTGGGCCACGGCCCGGAAGGAGCCGGACGCGCCGGTGTTCCTCTCCGGGCTCCGGGAGGGGCGCCTCACCGGGGAACCCCTCCACGCCGTAATCTATAACACCAGCCAGCGCTCCGGGGACTACGCCAACCTGGCCCAGGTCCCCCGTCCGGGCCACGCGGACTACGCCGCCCGGATGAAATACGGCCCCGAAGTCGACCTCCGGGGCGGCGGGCATTTTTCCGGCCGGCTCACGGCCCCGCTGTGCATCGCCGGGGGCGTCGCCCTCCAGATCCTCGCCCGCCGGGGCGTGGCCGTGGGGGCCCACGCCCTGGAGATCGCCGGGGTGCGGGACCGGGCCTTTGACCCGGTGGCCGTGACCCCCAGGGAATTGGCGTGTGCCGGAGCAAAGCCCTTCCCCTGTCTGGACGACGCCGCAGCGGAGGCCATGATCGCCGCCATCGCCGCAGCCCGGAAAGAGGGGGACAGCGTGGGCGGCGTCATCGAGTGCGCCGTCACGGGCCTGCCTCCGGGATTGGGGGAGCACATGTTCGCCGGGCTGGAGGGGCGCATCGCCGCCATCGTCTTCTCCATCCCCGCTGTAAAGGGCCTGGAGTTCGGCGCAGGCTTCGCCGCCGCCCGGATGCGGGGCAGTGAGAACAACGACCCCTTCTATTGGGACGGGGGCGCGGTGCGCTGCCGCAGCAACCACGCCGGGGGTATCCTGGGCGGCATGAGCACGGGCATGCCCCTGCTCTTCCGGGCGGCGGTGAAGCCCACCCCCTCCATCGCCCGGGAGCAGGAGAGCGTGAACCTGGCCACAGGGGAGCCGGCGCGCCTGGTCATCCATGGCCGCCACGACCCCTGCATCGTCCCCCGGGCTGTGCCCGTGGTGGAGGCGGCTGCCGCCCTGGCGGTGCTGGACGCCATGCTGGACCCGCCCGCCGGCGCGCCGGGGGAGCGGGATACAGAGGAAATCAGGTAAAAAACGGATTTTGAGAAAGGTTTAGGTGCGAAACGACATGGATCAAGATTTGCAGGGCTATCGCCAGAAGATCGACGGCATCGACGAGGAACTGGTGCGCCTCTTCCGGGAGCGGATGGAGGTGTGCGCCGACATCGCCCAGTGGAAGGCGAAAAACGGTCAGCCGGTATACGATGCCCGGCGGGAACGCAGCCTCCTGAGCCGGGTGGCGGATCTGGCCGGAGAGGAAATGGATGAGTACGTCCGGGTGCTCTACACCACCATTATGGATTTGAGCAAGGCCTATCAAAAGCGCCGGACCCATCCCGGGGAGCTCTATGGCCAGCTCCGCACGGCTCTGGAAAATACGCCGCAGCTCTTCCCCCAGCGGGCCATGGTGGCCTGCCAGGGCGTGGAAGGCGCCTACTCCCAGCTGGCGGCGGAAAAGTTCTTCCGCCTGCCCAACATCATGTACTGCAACACTTTCGAGAGCGTCTTTGCCGCCATTGAGGCGGGGCTGTGCCGCTACGGGGTGCTCCCGGTGGAAAACTCCACCGCCGGCAGCGTCAACAAAGTCTATGACCTGATGGTGGCCCACAAGTTCTACATCGTCCGCTCCCTGCGCCTGAAGGTGGATCACAACCTCCTGGCAAAGCCGGGAGTCAGGCTGGAGGACGTGCGGGAGGTCTACTCCCACCAGCAGGCCATCTCCCAGTGCCAGGGCTTCCTGAGCCGGCATCCGGAGATCCATGTGAACGTCTGCGAAAACACTGCCGCCGCGGCCAAGCTGGTGGCGGAGTCGGACCGGACGGACATCGCCGCCCTCTCCAGCCGGGCCTGCGCAGAGCAGTACGGCCTCTCCTGCCTGGCCGCCTCGGTCCAGGACACCGGAAACAACTACACCCGTTTTATCTGCATCTCCAAGAATATGGAGGTCTACCCCGGCGCGGACCGGACCAGCATCATGATCGTGGTGCCCCACAAACCCGGCACCCTCTACAGCGTCCTGAGCCGCTTCTACGCCCTGGGCATCAACCTCACCAAGCTGGAGTCCCGCCCCATCCCGGACCGGGATTTTGAGTTCATGTTCTATTTTGACATCGACGCATCCGTATACGCCCCCCAGCTCTCCCAGGTCCTGGCCGACCTGGAGGCGCAGTATCCGGAGTTCCGTTACCTGGGCTCCTACTCGGAGATCATGTGATATGGCCTGGTGCGGACTCATCGGCATGCCCCTGGGCCACAGCTTCTCTCCCAAGCTCCACAGCATGCTGGCCGATTACGACTACCGCCTGATCCCCTTGGAAGAGAAAAGCCTCCCTGTATTTCTCCAAACAGAAGATTTTTTAGGGCTGAACGTCACCATTCCCTACAAGCAGACGGTAATCCCCCTTCTGGACGAGCTGAGCCCGGAGGCGGAGCGCATCGGCGCGGTGAACACCATTCTGCGCCTGCCGAACGGGCGGCTCCGGGGCTACAACACCGACTACGACGGCTTTGTCCACCTGCTGCGCGCCTCCGGCCTGGACGTCCGGGGGAAAAAGGTCCTGGTCCTGGGCACCGGCGGGGCCTCCCGCCCGGTGCGCTGTGCCCTGGAAGACCAGGGGGCCGGGGAGATCGTGTCCATCTCCCGGACGGGGCCGGACAACTACGAAACCCTGTCCCGGCACCGGGACGCCCGCATCCTGGTGAACACCACGCCCGTGGGCATGTACCCCGGCAATGGGGCTTCCCCCCTCTCCCTGGACGCTTTCCCGGAGCTGGAGGGAGTGCTGGACCTCATCTATAATCCCCAGCGGACCGCCCTGGTCCTCCAGGCTCTGGACCGGGGCCTCCCGGCCCTGGGCGGGCTCATCATGCTGGCCTTCCAGGCCCTCCGGGCAGCGGAGATCTTCACCGGCCGCGCCATAGACGAAGCCCGGGGCGCCGAGGCCGCCGCGCGTCTGGCCCGGGAGGTGGAAAACTGGGTCCTCATCGGCATGCCCGGCTGCGGAAAATCCACCATCGCCGCCGCCCTCGCCCGACGCACGGGCCGGGAGGTCCTGGACGCGGACGCCCTGGTGGAGCAAGCGGCGGGGCGCTCCATTCCCGAAATCTTCGCGGCCGAGGGAGAAGCGGGCTTTCGGGCCCGGGAGAGCGCCGTCCTCGCCCGGATCGGCCGGGAGAGCGGGAAGATCCTCGCCACCGGCGGCGGGGCCGTGACCCAGCCCAAGAACCGGGACTTCCTGCGCCAGAACGGGCGGCTGATCTTCCTGGAGCGGGATCTCGCCCTCCTGCCCACGGCGGGGCGCCCCGTCTCCCAGGCCACAGCCCCGGAGGCTCTCTATGCCCGGCGCGCGCCCCTCTACCGGGCCTGGGCGGACGTCACGGTGCAAAACGACGCCCCGGCGGACGCCGTGGCGGAGCGAATTTTGGAGGTGCTGTAAATGAACCGGGACATCCTGTCCATTCTGGTCCTCAACGGGCCGAACCTGAACCTTCTTGGCCTGCGGGAGCCGGAGCTCTATGGCCGGCAGACCTACGCGGACCTGGAGGACTATATCCGCCGCAGCGCCATGGAGCTGGGCTGCGCCTGCGAGATCTACCAGTCCAACCACGAGGGGGTACTGGTGGACCGCATCCAGGCCGCCCGGGGCGTATACGGCGGCATCGTCCTCAACGCCGCGGCCTATACCCACACCAGCGTGGCCATCCTGGACGCGCTGAAGGCCGTGGAGATCCCCACCGTGGAGGTCCATCTCACGGACATCCGCAGCCGGGAGCCCTTCCGGCAGCACTCCTATGTGTCCCTGGCGGCCATCGCCACGGTTGTGGGAAAAGGCTTTGCCGGATACCGGGAGGCGATGGAAATCCTCAGAAATCGCCTCATAGGATAAATCGTACCCGGCATGGCTTCCGCTGCCTGCCGTATCCCTTGGCCGGCAGCCGGCAGCGGGAAATCCCGCATGAGCAAATACAAAATGGGGCATGGCGCACCGACGGGTGGCCATGCCCCATATGATTTCTCCCTCCAAGCAGCGGAACATTACTTCTCTTTTTTTGCATAGCCGTACACGGAAATGCAAAGTCCGATCAACGCGATCAGAACAGCGACCATATCGTTATCATAAACCGGGTAAAATGCCACGGAAGCCACCATGATTGCAATGCCCAAAAGCATCTTTTTGAGCTCTTGCATGGAGTTGTCCCCCCTCTCAGATTGGGATTGATTGGATTGATCCGGCTTTTCCGCCAAAGTATAGCACACATCGGAAACCGCCGCAGGGCGCTGCGGCATCGTACCGGGCGCCAGGGGAACTATTTCTATAGAAAACCCCCGAAAAATCGCCGCATGGGAGAAAATCCCCTTGTAAAATCATAGAGAATCCGGTAGAATATGAGCCGTACAGCCTGTTTTTCAGGCTGCGCGGCTAGTTTTTTGTTTCAGGAGATGCGCCATGCTTCACTCTGTCCGCTGGAAAAGCACCGCTCTGGCCCTGGCATTCTGCCTGCTGCTCACCGCCGCGCCCGTTCGGGCCGCGGCGGAATCGGACTTCACGGACCTGGATGGCCACTGGAGCGCGGAGGCCGCCCTCTGGTGCGTGGAGGAGGGCTTGATGAACGGCGTGGGCGGCGGCGCCTTTCAGCCGGACGCCCCCATGACCCGGGGCATGCTGGTGACGGTGCTCCATCGTCTGGCGGGTTCCCCGGCGCCGGAGGCCCCGGCCCCTTCCGAGTCACCGGAAGGCGGCGCGTCCCCGGAACCTTCGGAACCGCCGTCCCCCGCTGAAACCCCGGAGCCCTCCGAAGAGCCCGCCCTCCCGGAGAGTCCCGTTCCCTTGGAAAACCCGGAAACCGCCACCCCGGAACCTTCGGAAATACCGGTCCCTTCCGCCTCTCCGGAGTCCTCCGAGGAGCCGGTTCCCTCGGAAAGTCCTGCACCCTCGGAGCCGCCGGAAACCACAGCGGGCTTTACAGACGTCCCGCCGGAAAGCTGGTATGCCCAGGCAGTGGCCTGGGCGGCGGAAAACGGCATCGTCACCGGCTATACGGAGACCCTGTTCTGCCCGGAGGAAAACATCAGCCGGGAGCAGCTGGCCGCGGTGCTCTACCGTTACGCCCGCTGGAGCGGCCGGGATATGCCGGAGGAGCCCGGCTCCGCCGCCTTTTCCGACCAGGCGGATATCTCCCCCTGGGCCCTGGAGGCCGTGGCCTGGGCCGCGGCGGAGGGGATCATCGGTGGCCGGGAAGGGAACCGCTTCGCCCCTGGGGAAAACGCCGTCCGGGGCGAGGTGGCCACCATGCTCCGGCGCTATGTCACCGGAGAGGATCTGGCCCAGCCCCCCGCGCCGGAACCGGAGACCGCCAATGTGCCCATTTTGCTTTATCACCACGTCGCCGACAGCGGCGACCCCTCCACCACCATCTCCGCCGCCTTGCTGGAAGAGCATTTCCAGGCCATCCTGGCGGCCGGCTATGTCCCTGTGAGCCTTCAGGCACTCCGGGATTTTGTCCTGGAGGGCGCGGCGCTGCCGGAAAATGCCGTGTGCATCACCTTTGACGACGGCTACACCAGCAACTACGACCTGGCCTTCCCCCTGCTGCAGAAATACAGTATTCCCGCGGCCATTTTCATCGTGGGCGTCCATGTGGGTGCGGACACCTACCGGGATACGGACTATCCCATCACTCCCCACTTCACCTATGAACAGGCCCGGGAGATGCTTGCCTCCGGCCTGGTGGAAATCCAGAGCCACACCTATGACATGCACCGCCTGGCGGAATATGAGCCGCCGGAAAACCCGGCGCGGGTCAACGCCCTGCGCCTCCCCACAGAAAGCCTCCAACATTACACCTCCGCTCTCACAGAGGACTATCAGCGCAGTGTCGCGGAAATTCTGGAAAACACCGGTGAGAAGGCCACCTGCCTGGCCTACCCCGGCGGGGCCTGGAGCACGGAGAGCGAGGCGATCCTGAAAGCCGCCGGGGCGGAAATGACCCTCACCACCGCCGAGGGCGCCGCCCGGCTGGTCCAGGGGAACCCGGAGAGCCTGTACCTTCTTCCCCGAAACACCGTCAGCGGCAGCCTGAGCGCCCAGGGCCTTCTGGACGTCCTGGAAGCCCTGAGCAAGTAAACAAGTAACAGAACAAAAAGCAATGCCCCGGCGCCGCAATGTGCGGCGCCGGGACTTTTGTTTTGGATACTTGCGTTTAAAGGACGGCCACACACTCGATCTCCACCAGGGCGTCCTTGGGCAGGGCGCCCACCTCAAAGGCGGCCCGGGCGGGATAGGGCTGGGTGAAGAAGGTGGCGTACACCTCGTTCATAGCGGTGAAATCCCCGATGTCTTTCAGCAGCACGGTGGTTTTGACCACATTGCTCATGTCGCCGCCGGCGGCCTTCAGGATCTCCTGAATGTTGGTAAGGCTCTGGCGGGTCTGGGTGGCGATGTCCGTTCCGGCAAAGGCGCCGGTGGCCGGGTCGATGGGGATCTGACCGGAGACATAGACGGTGTTGCCCGCTTGGACTGCCTGGGAATAGGGACCAATGGCGGCGGGGGCTTTTTCGGTGTGGATAGCCTGGTTGCTCATGAAAACTCTCTCCTTTATCGTTTTAAGAAATCTTGCTGGCAGATCACGGTGCCGGTCTTTCCCTGAATGCCGTCCTTGGCCTTCTCCAGCAGGGTGATGAGGGCGCTGCGGCCCGGCTTGGACTCGGCAAAGCGCACGGCTGCCTCCACCTTGGGCAGCATAGACCCGGGGGCGAACTGCCCCTCGGCCATATAGGCGCGGGCCTCCTCCGGGGTGAGGCTGTCCAGCCATTTCTGCTCCGGCTTGCCGAAGTGGATGGCCACCTTCTCCACGGCGGTGAGGATGATGAGGCAGTCGGCATCCAGCTGCTGGGCCAGGACGCAGGAGGCAAAGTCCTTGTCGATAACCGCTGCCGCACCTTTGAGGTGGTGCCCCTCCGTGGTGAACACGGGGATGCCGCCGCCGCCGCAGGCCACTACCACGTGGTCGGAGTCCACCAGGGCCTGGATGGTGTCGATCTCCACAATGGCCTGGGGCTGGGGAGAGGCCACCACACGGCGGTAACCCCGTCCGGCGTCCTCTATGACGTCATAGCCCCGCTCGGCCACCAGGCGGTCCGCCTCTTCCTTGGTCATAAAAGAGCCGATGGGCTTGGTGGGGTGCTGGAAGGCGGGATCAGCCGGGTCCACCTCCACCTGGGTGAGCACGGTGGCCACGCCCTTGTTGATGCCCCGGTCCAGGAGCTCCTCCCGGAGGGCGTTCTGGAGGTCATAGCCGATGTAGCCCTGGCTCATGGCCACGCACACGG
>CALWOS010000068.1 GCA_944383185.1 uncultured Oscillospiraceae bacterium | reverse complement strand
TAGAACAATTAGATAGAAAAATCCCGGAAAACCGAGGTTTTCCGGGATAATTTGAAACATTTTAGCGCTTGGAGAACTGAGGAGCACGCCGCGCGGCTTTCAGGCCGTACTTCTTGCGCTCCTTCATTCTCGGGTCGCGGGTCAGGTACCCGGCGGCCTTCAGCGCGGCGCGGTAGCTCTCGTCCACCTGGAGGAGGGCGCGGGACACGCCGTGGCGGATGGCGCCGGCCTGGCCGGTGACGCCGCCGCCGGAGACGGTCACGTCAATGTCCACCTTGCCCAGGGTGCCGGTGGTGACCAGGGGCTGACGGACGATGAGCTTCAGGGTCTCCAGGCCGAAGTAGTCGTCCAGCTCGCGGCCGTTCACCGTGATGGCGCCTGTGCCGTTGGGGAAGAGATGCACCCGGGCCACGGAGGACTTCCGCCGGCCGGTGCCGTACATATAGGGCTTCTTGCTCTTATAGGTTGCCATGATCTCTTACCTCCTCGTTAGCGGTCCCAGGCTTCGGGCTTCTGGGCTTCGTGCTTGTGCTCGGCGCCGGCGTAGACTTTCAGGCGGCGCAGCTGCCATTTGGCAATGCTGTTCTTCTGGAGCATGCCCTTGACGGCAAGGCGCATGGCCAGCTCAGGCTTTTCCGCCATGAGGCGCTTGTACTGTACTTCCTTGAGCCCGCCGGGGTAGCCGGAATGGGTGCGGTAGTACTTCTGCTCCAGCTTCTTGCCGGTGAGCACGGCTTCGCCGGCGTTGACGATCACGACGAAGTCGCCGCAGTCCACGTGGGGGGTGTAGTCGACCTTCAGCTTGCCGCGGAGAAGATCGGCGGCCAGGGCCGCAGTCTTGCCCAGGGGCTTGCCGGCCGCGTCGAGAACATACCACTTGCGGACCACAGCGTCCTTGTTGAGCATGGTAGTGGACATGGTTTCTGCCTCCAATATCTTTCAGTTTATTTTGACAATCCAGGGCCTTTACGGTACAATACGCCCGTAAAGGCGCTCTATTTTTATAACACACCGGCCCGCCGGTGTCAACACATGTTTTTCATAATTTTAATTTACCCGGAAGAGAACTCGCTCATGCTCCTTTTTTCTCTTGTTTTCTTCTGAATGCTCAATTTCAATTTTTCTTTTTGCTGGGCAAAGGCGCGGCGGAATTGGCCCTGCGGCGGCATGGCCATGGGAGTACGGCGCGGACCGGGGAACGGCCCGCGCACACAAAAGCACCGCGCCAGGGCTTTTGCCTGGACGCGCGGAGCGCATCCAGCAATGGAAGTCTATTTTCCCAGGGAGGACGGCACATGGAGCTTCTCAACGCCTTCACCGGCACGGTGCGCAAGTGCGTGGACGACTACGATATGATACAGGAGGGGGACGGCGTCGCCGTGGGCGTCTCCGGGGGAAAGGACAGTCTGGCGCTCCTGTGCGCCCTGGCCCACCTCCGGCGCTATTATCCCAAGCCCTTCCGCCTGGAGGCGGTGACCCTGGAGCTGGGTTTTCCGGGCATGGACTTCGCCCCGGTGGCGGAGCTCTGCCGCCGGCTGGGGGTGCCCTACACCCGCAAAAAGACGGACATCCGGGAGATCGTCTTTGACATCCGCAAAGAGGAAAACCCCTGTTCCCTGTGCGCCAAGCTCCGCCGGGGCGGCCTCAACGACGTGCTCAAGGAGCGGGGACTCAACAAGCTGGCCCTGGGGCACCATTTTGACGACGCGGTGGAGACCTTCCTGCTCTCGCTGCTCTTTGAGGGGCGGCTGAGCTGCTTCAAGCCCGTCACCTGGATGAGCCGGGCGGAGGTCTGGCAGATCCGGCCCTTGGTCTACTCCGGGGAAAAGCGCATTGCCCGCCTGGCCGCGGACCTGGGCCTGCCGGTGGTGGAGAATACCTGCCCCCAGGACAAGGCCAGCAAGCGTGCGGAGATCAAGGACCTTCTGGGAAGCCTCTCCGAGCGGTACCCGGATCTCAAAAGCAAGATTTTCGGCGCCATGCAGCGCCTGCCCCTGGAGGGCTGGGCCCCGGCGCCCAAAAACGGGAAGGGGAGGCTTTGACATGGACCGGGAGAAACTAGAGCGGGACCTGGCGGCGCTGCCCCTCTACCAATACGCCTTTCTGGACACGGCGGAGATCCCCTTCAGCGAGAACGTCCGGCACATCTGCGAGACGGAGTGCCCCATGTACAACACCACCTGGGCCTGTCCCCCGGCGGTGGGCACGGTGGCGGAATGCAAGGCCCGCTGCCTCCGCTGGCCCCGGGCGCTGCTGCTGGTGACCGTAGCGGAGGTGGAGGACGCCGCCGACATGGAGCAGACCCTCCCCACCCGCCAGGCCCATGAGGACATCACCCGCCAAGCCGCGGATCTGGTGGAGACCGCCTCCGGGCACGGGGTATACGTCCTTTCCACGGAGAGCTGCGCCATCTGCGCCCACTGCGCCTGGCCGGACGCCCCCTGCCGCCACCCGGACCGGATGTACCCCTGCGTGGAGAGCCACGGCATCCTGGTCACTGCCCTGGCGGAGCGCTGCGGCATCGACTTCCTCTACAGCAGCAACGTGGTGCTGTGGTTTTCCCTGATCTTTTACAGCGACCAGGCGGAAACTGCCGCCGGGCTTCCGGAAACGGCGCAGAGAAAGGAGTGACGCCCCCATGTACAACCCGCAGCTGGAGACCTTTCTGTGCGTCGCGGCGTGCGGCAGCTTCAACAAGGCCGCAGAAAAGCTCTATATTTCCCCGCCGGCAGTCATCAAGCAGATCAACCTGCTGGAGGAAAACCTGGGCCTGGAGCTTTTTGCGCGCTCCCACCGGGGATTGCAGCTGACGGAAGCCGGGAAATCCCTGGCCCAGGACGCGAAATACATCATACAGTACTGCAAGGACTCGGTCACCCGGGCCAAAAACGCCATGCAAAAGAGCGAGGATATCATCCGTATCGGCACCTCCCCCATGACGCCGGCCCAGGTGCTGGTGGATCTCTGGCCCGAGCTGCAGGCGGACTGCCCCGGCGTCAAGTTCCAGCTGGTCCCCTTTGACAACACGCCGGAAAACGCCAGGGAGATCCTGGCCAACCTGGGGCAGAATATCGACGTGGTGGCGGGCATCTTCGATGAAACCATGCTGCATCTGCGGCGGTGCGCCGGGCTGGAGATCTCCCGGGAGCCCATCTGCTGCGCGGTGTCCGTCCATCACCGCCTGGCCGGGAAGGACCATCTGGCCGTGGAGGATTTATACGGGGAAAAGCTGATGCTGATGCGCCGGGGGTGGAGCCACTATGTGGACCTGCTCCGGGACGACCTGTGGAAAAACCACCCCGAGATTCAACTCGTGGACTTTGCTTTTTACGACGTGAACGCCTTC
>CALWOS010000067.1 GCA_944383185.1 uncultured Oscillospiraceae bacterium | reverse complement strand
TCGTCTTTCTTCATGGTATCCTCCGTTTTGTAAAATTTGTTTTTGTCGCCCACTTATTTTCTCCCCCGCTGTGGGTTTGGATTTTTCAGCAAGTCCGACTTCTGTGCAATCTTTTTCAGCCACTTCTGTCGTCAAACACCAGGATCTCCGGCTTCCGGGCCAGGGCCCTGGCGATGGAGAGGCGCTGCTTCTGGCCGCCGGAGACGTTGGCGCCCCCTTCCGCGATGGGAGCTTGGATGCCCTCCGGCAGCTTCTCCACAAACTCCGTGGCCTGGGCCAGGTCCAGCGCGCGCCGGACGGCCTCGTCGGAGGCGTCGCCCTGGCTCTCCCCGAAGAGCACATTGCTCCGGATATCGCCGGAGAACAGCACCGCTTTCTGGGTCACATAACCCAGGCGGTCATAGAGGGCGTCAAAAGCGTACTCCTTCACGTTGACGCCGTCTACCAGCACTTCCCCCTCGGTGGCGTCGTAGAACCGGGCGATCAGACTGACCAGGGTGGTTTTGCCGCTTCCGGTGGCGCCGATAAAGGCCACCGTCTCTCCCCTCTTGGCCTGGAAACTGATGTGATCCAGGATGTTCTTTCCGGAGGACGGGTAGCGGAAGGAAACGTCACGGAACTCCACGGTCCCGGTCTCGGGGGCGTCTGTGCGGTCTCCTTCCCGCAAGACGGCGTCAGTATCCAGGATCTGATTGACGCGCTGGGCCGAAACCTGGGCCGCCGGGACCAGCATGATGATCATCATCATCATCATGATAGACATGATGACATATGTGGCATAGGTCCCAAAGACCACGATGTTGCTGAAGGTATCCAGACGCAGGGCGGCGTCCACGGCCGGCACGGCGTTTACAATATAAGCGCCCACCCAGTAGATCACCAGGGAGAGCGCGTTCATGGCCAGGGTGACGCCCGGCATCAAAAACGCGAAAGTGCGCTGGTTGAAAAGCTGTGTTTTCATCAGCGTCGTGTTCTTCTGCGCAAACTTCTCATTTTGATACGCCTCGGCATTGTAGGCGCGGACCACACGGATGCCGGTCAGATTTTCCCGGGCCACCAGGTTGATCTGGTCCATCAACTTCTGGACCCGGCGGAACCGGGGGACAACTACCACGATAATGGTGACCATCATGGCCAGGAGCGCCACCACGAATCCCGCCGTGATGGCGGAGAGCGTCCAGCTTTTGTTCACAATTTTGATCACAGCCCATACCGCCATAATGGGAGATTTGATCAGAATTTGAAGGCCCATAGCCGCCAGGGTCTGGATCTGGGTGATGTCGTTGGTGGTCCGGTTGATAAGGCTCGGCACGGAAAACGCCATCATCTCCTGCTGGCCGAAATCTGCCACCTTGTGGAACACAGCCTCCCGCAGGGAGAAGCCGAGACCGGCCGCCACCCTGGCGGTAAGGTACCCGCAAATCACGCAAAGCACCGCGCTGGCCAGGGTGCACCCCAGCATCTCCAAACCGGTGTGCAGGATGTCGGACATGGTGCTGCCCGGCGTCTTGATCAGAACTGTCAAATCACTCATATAGTCCGGAAGGGTCAGGTCACAGTAGATCTGCCCCAGGATCAGCGCCGCGCAGACAGCGGCCATCGTCCACTCCCGTCTGCGCATCCTGTGCAATAGTTTCAGCATACTGTGTCTCCTTTCCGTTTCCGCTGTGAAATGGCGCAGGCCGGGGAAAACCCGGCCTGCGGAGCATGGACGCTGAGGAGCTCACCGGTTCAGGATCGTCATAAACTCTTCGCCGGTAATGGTCTCCTTCTCGTAAAGATACTTGGCCAGCTCGTCCAGCTTCTCCCGGTTTTCCGCGAGGATCTGGTCGGCCTTTTCGTGCTGCTTCTTCACCAGGGCCACCACCTGCCTGTCAATTTCCGCCGCCGTCTCGGCGGAGCAGGCAAGGGAGGCATCCCCGCCCAAGTATTGGTTCTGCACCGTTTCCAGCGCCACCATGTCAAAGTCGGGACTCATGCCGTAGCGGGTGATCATGGCCCTGGCCAGCTTGGTGGCCTGTTCGATGTCGTTGGAGGCTCCGGTGGAGGCAGAGTGGAACACCAGCATTTCGGCGGCCCGGCCTCCGGTGAAAGTGGCGATCTTGTTCTCCAGCTCCTCTTGGCTCATCAGGTAGTGGTTGCCCTCATCCACCTGCATGGTGTAGCCCAAAGCGCCGGAGGTGCGGGGCACGATGGTGATCTTCTGCACCGGGGCGGAGTTGGTCTGCTTGGCTGCCACCAGGGCGTGGCCGATCTCATGATAGGCCACCACCTTCTTCTCCTGGTCGGTGAGGATGGCGTTTTTCTTCTGATATCCAGCGATGACGGTTTCAATGCTCTCCTCCAGGTCGGCTTCGGTGGCAAAGCGGCGCCCGTCCCGGACGGCCCGCAGGGCCGCCTCATTGACAATATTGGCCAGCTCCGCGCCGCTGGCGCCAGCAGCCATCCGGGCGATCTTGTTCCAGTCCACATCCTCCGCCACCTTGACCTTCTTGGCGTGTACCTTCAGGATGTCCTCCCGGCCCTGGAGATACGGCAACTCTACGGGGATGTGCCGGTCAAAACGCCCGGGCCGTGTCAGGGCCGGATCCAGGGACTCGGGCCGGTTGGTGGCAGCCAGAATGATCACGCCGGTGTTCTCCTCAAAGCCATCCATCTCCGTGAGCAGCTGGTTCAGGGTCTGCTCCCGCTCGTCGTTGCCGCTGTAGGCGCCGGAGTTCCGCTTTTGGCCAATGGCGTCGATCTCGTCAATGAACACGATGCAGGGGGCCTTCTCTTTGGCTTGCTTGAACAGGTCCCGCACCTTGCTGGCGCCCATGCCCACAAACATCTCCACAAATTCGGAGCCGGACATGGAAAAGAACGGCACGTTCGCCTCGCCGGCCACAGCCTTGGCCAGCATGGTCTTGCCCGTGCCCGGAGGACCTACCAGCAGCACGCCCTTGGGCATGTGGGCGCCGATCTCCCGGTACTTGCTGGGGTCGTGGAGATACTCCACAATCTCCTTCAGACTGTCCTTCGCCTCGTCCTCCCCGGCCACGTCGGAGAAGCGGATGCCTTCCGAGGACTTGACGTATACTTTGGCGTTGCTCTTGCCGAACATCAGGGAATTGGGGCCGCCAGCCCGGTCCATCATTTTCTTGGACATATATTGGCCCAGCGCAATGAAAATCACAATGGGCAAAACCCAGGTCAGCAGGAAGGACAGGAGCGGATCGGTCTGCTGGATGACCTCGCCTTCAAACTCCGCGCCGGAATCCTTCAGCCTCTGCGTCAGGTCGGGATCCGGCATCATGCCGGTCTCATAGATATTGTTCCCATCCTTGTCGGTAAAGAGGATCCGGTTTTCATCCTGCTGCACTTCCACCTGGCCCAAATTCTTCTCTGCCGCCATGTCCATAAAGGTGCCGTAATCCACCGACTGGATTCGCTGCCGGGAAATCCAGGGCATGGCCAGAAAGTTGAAGAGCAGCAAGACCAGCATCACAATGCAGTAGTAGTAAATCAGCGGTTTTCTTGGTTTTTTGACCTCATTCATGTTGATCCTCCGTTCCATTCTGGGCTTGCCGGCTTTCCCCGGCCACACTTGCGTAAAGTTCCAGCGCCTGGATGGAAGCACGCAGCGCGTACCGCATGGACTGGGTGGCAAAGTCAATGGCGAATTCCGCAAACAGGGTACTGGCCTCGGCCCGGTCCTCTGTTTCCGTGGCGTTCTTGCCCTGCATTTCCTGCTCCAGCACAGCATGAAGCAGGTCTTCTATGCGGTGTCTGTAATCCAGATTCGCTTTCGCCAGTTCCGACACGGACTTCATGCAGCTCCCCTTGATCCGCTGTTCCATGAGAAGGTCCTGCTCTTCGCACTCACTTCGGATTTCTTCCAGCAACGCGCGCATTTGATTGGAATCTTTTTCCTGGCAGGCCCAAATCCTGCTCTGCAGCCGGCCGTACTCCCCTTCTAACTCGCAGAGCTTGACTGCGAAAATACCCTGCTGCAACTCCATAAGCCATTGACCGTCCTTTCCACAGGGAAATTGTCCCGCTCTAATTTATACCAGTTTTTTGCATAAAATACCACTTACAATGATTTTGCATTTGTCTTAACAAAATAACCCGAAATGTAAGAAATTTTACATTTCAGGTTGTTTTGTTCAAACATTTATTGTATAATTGTAAATAGCGGTACATTTTATTCCTTGTTATAATGAAAAAAAGAAACCTGTTTTATGCCTGTTTTGAGCAGTCAAGCTGGGCCTTCATTTCCCCTGAGAACAGGCGGCAGAGCTGATCCACCAGCTGATCCACATCGGGCTCGCCATGGGTGCACTGTTCCAGAACGAGGCCGATCAAGCCATAGGCATGAAAGCTCAGAAACGCGTGAATGTCGCTGGGGATCAGCTGGGGATTCGGCCATTTCTGTTGGAACAGCCGCCGCAAATAGGTCATGATGCCATTCCGGAAAATGCGTTCGCATTCCGCGCGGTACCGGCTCTCGATCATTTTGCGGATCGTGCTCCTGTCCTGGACAATACGCGCTACAAAGCTGCGGATCACCGTTCTCAGATCGTTGGCCGCCAAACTGTCCGCAAGGTTTTGCTCCACCACCCGCTTCACCCAATACTCCATGACGCTCAGGATGTCCTCATAGTAATAATAGAAGGTCTGCCGGCTGATGCCGCAGGCGTCCACCAGTTGTTTGATGGTGATGTCTTCTAACTTTTTGGTCTTCAAAAGTTCAGCAAGCTGTTCCGCGATCTTCCCTTTGGTGTCTTTGTGCATGAGGTATCCCCCTTTTTGGCTGGGCTGCTGTATGAAACACATACGGATTGCATTCCAGTGTACCACAAAAGCGCAAAAAAGAACAGTGTAAATTTCAAACGGGAGGGAGATGCGCATGAAAATGAAGACTTGGGTTGGATGGCTGGAATTGCTTGTCGGGATCCTGCTGCTCATCGGCGGGATCTATACGCTGATACATCCTTCCGCCTCGCTGGCGGGGATCAGTTTCCTGTATGGGTGCCTGGCGATTTTTACCGGCATTCTGGACATTGTCTTTTATGTCCAAATGGACCGCCGCACCGGTTTTGGCCCTGTGACGGCTTTGATCACGGGCATTCTCGGCGTTTTGGCCGGGCTTTGCCTGACCTTTCAGCCGGCCATCGGCGCCTGGGTGCTGGCATGGGGCTTCCCCATCTGGTTCATTGTCCACTGCGTCTCTCGGCTCTCTCACCTGAACCGCATCCGCTTCCTCGCGGGAAACGCGCATTATTACTTCTCTCTGGTCGTAAACATCATCGGCTTGATCCTGGGATTCTTCATGTTGGTCAATCCTTTCCTGGCCCTGGTCTCCGTCCCCTACATCATCGGCTGCTACCTGATTCTTCTGGGGATAGACGGGATCGTTGTGGCGTTGATTACTATTGGAAACAAGCGGTAAAGCGAGTGTGCGTATGGACAATATAAACCTCTTGGTATCTCTGGATCAGAACTATTTGTCCCAACTAAAGGTTCTGCTCACGTCGATCCGGATCAACAACCCAGGAGACCGGTTTCAGGTCTATCTGCTGCACAACCGACTTCCGGAACGTGCGCTGGACAGCCTCTCCCGGTGGTGTGCCGGCGTTGCCTACGGATTCGCTCCCATTCCGGTGAAAGATGATTTCTTTCAAAATGCGCCGGTCAGCAAACAGTATCCCCGGGAGATGTATTACCGGCTCCTGGCGCCCCAGCTCCTTCCCAAGGAGGCGGAAAAGGCGCTGTATCTGGATCCCGATATCCTGGTGATCAACCCGCTGCGGCCCCTTTGGGAAACGGACCTTCAGGGCAATCTCTTTGCCGCCGCGGCCCACACCGGAAAAACGGAACTGGCCAACAACGTCAACCGGATCCGCCTGGGCGTGGATCACGACTACTACAATTCCGGCGTCCTGCTGATGGACCTCGCCCTAGGGCGGAAGAAAATCTTGCTGGACACAGTGTTCGATTTTGTGGAAGAGCACACGATGGAATTGGTCTTGCCGGATCAGGATCTGCTCAACACCATGTATGGAAGTCAAATCCTGCCGCTGGATGACGCGCTCTGGAACTACGACGCGCGCAACTATAACAATTATCTGCTGCGAAGTTCCGGCGCCTACAA
>CALWOS010000066.1 GCA_944383185.1 uncultured Oscillospiraceae bacterium | reverse complement strand
CGATTTCTCTGACCGAAAGATGCTCCTCCAGGTGCAGATGGATGTAATATAGTTTTTCCTCTTTGCTCCACTTCCGATGTGGTGTCCCCTTCTTTCCCATTCCTTTTCCTCCTTTTTCTCTTATTTTACTACGAAAAAAGTAGACACCCACACTTTTGTGAGTGTCTACTTTCATTTTACAGGTGCAGTTTTAGTGTAGGCTGGCTCGGTTTTTGTTGTGATTTATGATTATGCCTTTGTAAAGAAACCTAAAATAGTCTTGAGAGTGCTTAGGCACTCTCAAGACTATTTTTTATGGTGCGGGAGGGTGCATATACCATTGCGCGCCGTCCAATAGGGAAAACCCTGAAACCACAATGATTGCAGGGTTTCCCTTTCCTGTACAGCAGAAGGGAACACGGCCTACAGCTCCAGGATGCAGCGCTCATAGGCGTTGACAACGCGGGTGGAGCCCCGGAGGCTCTCCCGGGGGAGGCGGGTGTAGGACAGATGGGTGTGGCCATGGAGGAAAAGGGCGGGGCGGTAGCGGTCGATCATCCGGTTGAACACCGCGAAGCCCTGGTGAGCCAGATCCTCTCCAGGAACCATGCCGACCCCGGGGGCGTGGGTCACCAAAATGTCCAGACCCCCTTTTACCAGGATCCGGGGGGCCAGGGACCAGGCCCGGAGGGACATCTGCCGCTCTGTGTACTGGTGGGGGCCGGGCTTATAGCGCATGGAGCCCCCCAGGCCCGCGATGCGGACGCCGTTATGGACATAAACCCGGCCGTCGATGGAGGTGCAGCCCAGGGGCGGCGTGTGGCCGTAGCGCCCGTCGTGATTGCCGTGGACATAGAGCACCGGGCAGTGGGCAAAGGTGGCCAGGAACGAGAGGTAGTGGGGGTCCAGGTCCCCGCAGGAAAGGATGAGCTCGATCCCCTCCAGCTTTTCCGGGCGGAAATAATCCCAAAGCGCTGGGGACTCATAGTCGGATATGGCAAGAATTTTCATCGCGCCTCAGACCCGCCTTTCCACCCCTTGCAGCTTTACCAGCTCCTGGGCCTTGTCCGTAAGCTCTTCCAGCTCAGGTATACGGCCCTCTACGCCCTGATCCAGCCAGTTCATGGTGAGGATTTGGTCCGCTTGAAGGGGGGCGGACCCGTAGTGAACCAGCTCGCCCCGCTGGTTCCGGAGTTCCCCATAGAAGGGGGTCAGCCGCTCGTTCTGAATGGCGTCCCGCAGGATTTCCGCAAGGCGGCGGCTGCCTGTGGGGAGTTCCCGGGAACACAGGACGTTGACCACGCCCTGATTCATGCCCCACCAGTAGTTGATGGCACTGACGCCCCGGGACTCCTGTTTCCAGGTGCCCTCCATGACCCGGCGAATGATACTCAAGTAGAGCCTGGCCCAGCGGCACTGGACCAGGGCCAGGCTGTGGTCCTCCTCCATGGCGGAGGCGTCTCCGGAGACCAGATGGTCCAGATGGTCGATGCACAAAAGCCCGGCGTCGACCAAGCGCTGGAAACCGCCGCCCTCCCGGAGGGTGGACCATTCCAGATAGACCCGGGCCTGGGCGTTTACCATGCGCGCCCCCAGGGCAAAAGCGTTGATGCCGGCAATGCTGCCGTAGGTGGGGTAGTCCGCCACATAACCTATGCGTCCGTCCCGGGAGAGGGTGCCGGCGATGGCGCCCTTGATGAACTTGGCCTCATACATCCGGGGATAGTAGGTGCGCACGGAGGGGTAGGCAGTGTTCAGGGAACAGTTGAGGATTTTCACATTGGGGTGCTGTACCGCTTGGCGGACGCTGTTGAGCAAAAGCCGGGGCGTGGTGGTGAAGATCACATCCGCGCCCTGCTTCACGGCGTTTTCTATGGCGGCGTCTGCCCCGTCCCCGGTACCCACATTTTCATAAGAAAAGGTCTGGATGTGCTCCCGGAGGGCGTGCTCCAGAATGTGGCGGGCGTATTCATGGTGATAGATCCACTTGGAAGCGGCAGCGGAGCCGTCGTGGATGAACGCGGCGCAGACCTTGCCGCTGCCCAGAGCCAGGGAAATGAGGGGCTTTTTCACCGCGTCGTCCAACATCAGGGTAACGCCGGCCTTTTCTTCCCGGTTCTGGGTTTCCTGGCGGAGCTTGGGCAGCTCCTGGGCAATCTCCGTGGAAAGCTTGTCCAGAGAGGCGGTGTAGCCGAAAACCTTGATATAGACCAAGAGTGCCTCGGGGATGGCCGCACTGCTCATCCCCACCCGGTAGCAGGCGTCCTGGAACATATAGAAGAAAGAGCGGAAGGCGTCGATTTCCTCGGCGCTCCAGGGTTCCGTGGTGGAGTAACCCACCGACTCCAGGAGCTGGGCGTATTCTCCGGGTGTGCGGTACACCAGGAAATTCATACCCGTGAGGCGGTAAAAGTCCAGGAACTCGTAATAGGCCGTGATCTCCGGATCTTCCGAGGGGTAGGGGTAGAGCCGGGTGACAACCCCGGGAATGGAGGAGGCGCCGAAGTATTTGAGCACGCTGACCCGCTTGTGGCCCTCTTGAACATAATAGCGGTTCATATATTCCACAGCATGGATGGGGCTGCTGATGCCCTCGCCCATGTGGGCCTCGCACAGCAGGCGCCACTTGGCGGCGAACTCCGTGTCCGCCGGGAGCACGGGGAGGAAGCCGGGGGAGAAGGCGTCCCGGCGCAGGGCGGTGCAGGTTCCCGCAATGAGGTCCATGGGGATGTCCACGATTCCCAGGGATTCCCGGCGGGCTACATACGACACCTGGTTTTCCGGCAGGAGCTGCAGCTTCTCGGGAAGGCCCTGGGCCGCGGCGGCTTTGATCTCCTTCTGGCCCTGGCGCATTGCTTTTAAGTATTCTTCCATATACATTGCCCGCACTCCTTTCTCATGATGGGAGAAAACCTTGCGCCGGCGCTTTTAATGGGTGCCGGCGTTGATATAGGTGGGCTCCAGCTTGGAATAGACAATTTTCTGGCTGCTGTAAAGGCTGTAGCGGCCGCTGAGGAGATAGCTCACCGTGCAGGCAAGGGCGAAAAAGAGCACATGGCTGCTGCCGAAGAGCTCCACACTCAAAAGGATGCTGGCCAGAGGGCAATTCACCGCCCCGCAGAACACCGCCACCAACCCCACGGCGGCGCCGAAGGTCGCCTCCAGGCCCAGAAGCTCCCCGGCCACGCAGCCAAAGGTGGCGCCGATGAAGAAAGCGGGGACGATTTCCCCGCCCCGAAAGCCGGCCCCCAGGGTCAGCGCCGTGAGGAGCAGTTTCACGGCAAAGTCCCAGGGACGCGCCTCCCCGGCCAGGGCCCGGAGAATCCCCTCCCCCCCCGCGCCGTTGTAGTCCCGGGTGCCGGAGAGAAGCGTCACGGCGATTATCAGGGCGCTGCCCACCAGGATGCGCAGCCAGGGGCGGGGGAAGAAGCGGCGGTAGAGCCGGGCGCCGGCGTGCATAGCGGCACAGAAGGCGATGGACACCACAGCGCACGCCGCGGCCAGGACCCCGGTCTGGAGCAAGGGCAGCGCGCGGAGCGCCGGTCCGCCTGCCAGGAGATAGGCCGTGGGCGCCACGCCCAGGGCCAGGGCCACGGCATAGGACACCAGACTGGCCAGAAAGCAGGGGAGCAGGGCGGAGTAGTGGAGGATGCCGATGCTCACCACCTCGATGCTGAACACCGTGGCGGTGAGAGGGGTGCCAAAGAGGGCTGTGAACACGGCGCTCATGCCGCAGAGGATGATGAGGTTGGTGTTCTTTTCCCCCAAGCGCAGCCATTTCCCCAGTGTGGCGCCGATGCTGCCGCCAATCTGAAGGGCGGCGCCTTCCCGTCCGGAGGAGCCGCCGGTGAGGTGGGTCAGGAGAGTGCTCACAAAGATCAGAGGCAGGAGCCGCAGGCGGGGACGTTCCCGGCTGCGGACGCTGGCGATGATCTGGTTGGTGCCGCTGTCGTTTTCCATGTCTGCGACGTGATAGAGCCAGACGATAAGCAGCCCGGCCGGGGGCATGGCATACAGCAGCCAAGGCTGCTCCTCACGCAGCTGAGTTGCCAGGGAGACGCCGTGGTAAAATGCCGCGCCGATCAGGCCGCAGACGGCGCCGGTGAGGCTGGCCACCGCCAGCCAGCGCAGCAGGGTCAGTACAGTGCGCTCCCCATCCTGAATGTGGGAGTGCAGGCTCTCATGTTCCTCCATGGCGCCCTCCAAAAAGACCGGACAGCGCGGCGCGGTCCGGGTGATACAGACATCATTATAGAGAGGGCCCGCAAGCTTTGTCAAGGCGTGTGGGAGAGCAAAAATTCACAGATTTTTCAAAGTAAGCCTCTTGTATTCCCCAACGGGATGTGTCAAGATTTAAGACAACGATATCATCGCAATTTGCGGCCAGGAGGAATACGGCATGAAACTTCACGTGCTTAACGCGCACAGTGAACAAAGACAAAAGCCAAGGCGCATGAAGTTTTTGCGCATGCGGGCCGGGGATGGCCCACGCGCTGTAATTCTATGGCCGCGCCGCCGGAAGCGGCAGATGGCCAATTCTGCTGTGCTTTTACATAGCAAAACACGGCGGGCGGCGGCCACCGGAGCCGCCTTGGCCCTTTGCTGCGCCTTGACGGGCTGCGGCAGAGAACAGGAAACTGCCCTGGACACGACCCAGGTGGAACGCCGGGATCTGGTGGAGAGCATCAGCGCCACGGGCACCGTGGCGGGCCGGGAGGAGGAAGCGGTGTACACCACCCTCACCGGCTATGAGATCACCGACGTGCTGGTGGAGGTGGGGGACCGGGTCAGCGCGGGGCAGGTGCTGTGCCGGCTGGATGTGGAGAGCATCCAGGACAGCCTGGACAACCTCAACGCCGACATCGGCGTGACCCAGGGGCAGAACGCCCTCACCGTACAGTCTGCCCAGCGCCAGCTCCAGTATGCCCAGGACAGCGCCGCCGCCCAGAGGGAGAGCGCCCAGGTCACCGTGGACCAGGCCCTGGAGGACCTGGACACGGCGGAGGCGGACTATGCCGAGGCCCAGGCGGACTATGAGGACGCCCTCACCGAGGAGGCCGACTGCGAGGAGGCCTTTGACAGGGCCGAGGACGCCTATGCGGACGTGAAGGACGAGTACGCCCGCCGCTCCGCCGCCTACAGCACCGCCGCTGCCCAGGCGGAGGCCTACCGGACGGAAAAGGCCCGGGTGGACAACGACATCGCCAAGTGCAGCGCGGAGATCGAAGCGCTGGAGGAGGAGATCGCGCAGGCAGCACCGGAAGAAGCCGAAGAACTGCAGGCCCAGCTGGAAGAGCAGAAGGCGGAGCTCGCCCGGCTCCAGAGCCGGAGCGCCGACCTGCAGGACAAATACCTCCAGGAGAGCGCCGCGGCCGCGGAGCTTTCCGTGTCTCTCCGGGAGTATGAGAACACCTACAGCCGGGAGCTGGAGGAATATAACGAGGCCAACGCCGACTACACCCAGGCCCAGGCGGAACGAGAGGCCGCCGAGGCCGCCCTGGAGACGGCGGAAAGCCAGGTTACCGCCCGGGAGCGGAGTTACGAGGCCGCCCTCCGGGAGCAGGAAAACGCCCAGCGTAGCGCAGAAAACTCCGTGGCGGGACAGCAGGAGAGCCTGCGCAGCACCCAGCTGAGTACACAGGCCAACCTCAACGCCAGCTACGCCCAGCAGCGGCGCTATGAGGAACAGCTTGCTGAGGGGCAGCTCTCCACCGCCGTGTCCGGGGTGGTCACCGCTGTGAACATACAAGAAGGGAGCGCCTATGCAGGCGGGGCCATGGTGACCATTGAAAGCGACGATACCTTCCAGGTGGAGACCTATGTGGGAGAGCACGAGATCAGCGACATCCAGGAGGGTATGGCCGTGCGCATCCGCACGGACGCCACCGGGGACGAGGTGCTCCAGGGCACCGTGACCTTTGTCAGCCCTGTGGCCGC
>CALWOS010000065.1 GCA_944383185.1 uncultured Oscillospiraceae bacterium | reverse complement strand
CAGGGGATAGGTGTTCAGCAGCACCAGCAGCGCCAGAAGCAGCAGCATGAACACGGCGATGAACTGTGCCTGCACGCTCTCCCGCCAAGGCAATCGTTTCAGCAAACCCCTCATTCCGCAAAATAGTAACCCACGCCCCAGCGGGTGAGGATGTGTGTGGGGTTGGCGGAGTTTTCTTCCAGTTTCTCCCGCAGGCGGCGGATGTGTACGTCCACGGTGCGGATATCTCCCTGGTAGTCATAGCCCCAGACCGTGTCCAGCAGCGCCTCCCGGGAAAAAACCTTTCCGGGAGAGCGCATCAAAAGGCTCAGAAGATCATATTCCTTCAGCGTGAGCTCCACAGTCTGCTCCCGGACAACGGCCACCCGCCGGTCCTCGTCCAGGACGATGCCGCCCCGGGTAAGCACGTTTGTCTCCGGCTCCGAGGCGGAGACGATGCTGCTGCGCCGGAGCAGGGCCCGGATCCGGGCCTTGAGTTCCAGGATGTTGAAGGGCTTGGTCACATAGTCATCCGCCCCGCAGGCAAAACCCATGAGCTTGTCCGCGTCTTCGCTTTTGGCGGTGAGCATGATGATGGGCACGGTGGAGAACTCCCGGATCTCCATACAGGCCTCCAGCCCGTCCAGCTCCGGCATCATCAGATCCAGGAGGATCAGCCCGTAATCCCCCTGGCGGGCCATGTCCACGGCGCTGCGCCCATCATAGCACACGTCCACCTGGTAACCCTCGTTCTCCAGGTTGAATTTCAGCCCCTTCACCAGGAGCTTTTCGTCATCCACTACCAATATCCGCATAGTCATCCTCCACAATGAGATAGGGCAAGATCTCCTCCAGGGTCGCCGCGCCGATGCCATCCACATCCAGAAGCTCCGATACATCGGAAAAACCGCCCCGCGCTTCCCGCAGGGCCACGATCCGCTCCGCCAGCACCGGGCCGATCCCCGGCAGCTCATCCAGATCCGCCGCCGCTGCGGCGTTGAGGCGCAGCCGGCCATCCCGCCAAGGGCTCTCCATCCCGGCGGAGACGCTGGGCAGAGGCGCCGCCTCCCGTTCCAGCTCTCCGGGGCCGTGACGGCCCCGGAGAGCGCCGGCCGCCGCCGTGGCCAGCACAAAGCACAAGGCCAGGAGGCATATGAACTTTTCTCCCCGGCTCAGGCCCACGCATTCCCCGACCTTTCCCTTTTTTCGATTAAAGGTTGCTTTTCCGTAGGGAAATTTGTATAATAGTTTTTGTATCGCCCAGGTTCTTTCCTGCGCTGCTGCGGGGTTTTCCGAAAACTTCCGTCCCCGGACAGGCATACGCAGATTCAGTATAACACATATTACCGGAGAATGACATGAAAAAAATCAAGTTCTTTCCCATACTGGCCCGCCTTTTGGTTCTTTGCCTCCTGGTTGGCTGCCTCGCCCCTGCGGCCCTGGCCCTGGAAGAGCCGGATATCCGGGCCTCCAACGTCATGCTCATCGAGGCCATCACCGGCCAGGTCCTCTACGAAAAGGACGCGGACGCGACCATCTATCCCGCCAGCACCACCAAGATCCTCACCGCTCTGGTGGCCCTTCGGGCCGTTGCTGCCGGGGAGATCTATATGGCGGATATGGTCACCTTCTCCGAGGAGATGACCGCCGACCTCATTGAGGACGGCAGCAGCGTCAATCTCCAGGTGGGGGAGGCCATGTCCATGGAAGAGCTGCTCTACTGCGCCCTGCTGGCCTCCGGCAACGACGCGTGCAACGCCATCGCCGTCCATGTAGCCGGGTCTGTCTCCGCGTTCGTGGAACGGATGAACCAGCTTGCCGCGGAACTGGGCTGCACGGGCAGCCATTTTGTCAACGCACACGGCGCCCCCAACGACGGCCACTACACCACCGCCCGAGACATGGCGCTCATTGCCCAGGCGGCCTACCAGACGCCGGAGTTCATCACCATCAGCAGCGCACCGGTCCACACCGTCCCCGCCACCAACCTCAGCCAAGCCCGGGATCTCACCAACTCCAACGCCCTCATCACAACGGATGGCGTTTACGGGGACCAGTACTTCTACCCCTACTGCACTGCCGGCAAAACCGGCCACACGGACGCGGCAGGCTTCTGCCTGGTCTCTTCCGCCACCCGGGACGACATGGACCTTATCTGCGTGGTGATGCACAGCACAGCGGAAGGCGAGGGCGCAAACCGCGTCTTCCACCAGTTCCAGGACAGCATCAACCTCTATGAATACGGCTTTAACAATTTCCAGTATACGGACATCCTGCTGCAGAGCGAAACCCTGGCCCAGCTGGACGTAGCCCTGGGCGCCGGCACCGGCGTTGTGGGCGCCCAGCCCCGCCAGGGGCTGCAGCTCCTGGTGGCCGCGGACGCAGATCTGGTGGAATACGTCCGGGACGTGACCATCTACAGCCAGGAGAACGGCACCACCCTCACCGCGCCCATCGACAGCGGCACGGTCCTGGGAGAGGTGAGCATCTCCCACAACGGGGAGGTCATCTTCACCACGCCCCTGGTGGCGGCCAACAGCATCGCCCTGTCCCACGGGGCCTATATCCGCACACAGATCCGGGACACGCTCAGCAACCCCGCCGTGTTCATCGGCGTGGTCGTGGTGCTGCTGCTCCTGGCCGCTTATCTGGCCTGGGTCATCGTCTACCGCATCCGGCGGTTGCAGCACCTGAGGAGCGTCAAGGCCGCCCGGCTGGAGCGTCAGGCCTATCTGGACAGCCTCAGCCCACAGGAGCGCCAGGCCCTGGAAGAGCGCGCCCGGCAGCTGCGCCTGGAGCGCCAAAGCCAGGAAGCGGCGGCGCTGAACCCGGCGGAGGAACCGCCGGAGGAGGAAGCGGAGGCGGACGGTGAAGCCGAACCGGATCCGGACGAGACGGCGCTCCCTCCCGAACCCGGCATCGAAGCGGAAGTTGAAGCAGAGGAGGCGTTCCCGGCGGAAGAGGCCGCCATCCCTGCGGCAGCGGAGGACAGCGCCGCGCCGGAGCCGGAACAGGAAGCGCAGCCTGCCTCGGAAGCGGAGCCGGAGGCCCAGCCCGAAACCCCGCCGGCGGATCCCTTCGCCGATGCCGAGGCCCTGAACCCCACTACAAAATAAACGCATAGACGTACAGCGCCCTTTGTCCCCGCCCATAGCCTCGGGAACAAAGGGCGCTTTTCCATTTCCGGTCAGCCCATGGCCGCTGTCACCAGGATTCCCCGGTTCTCCGCCTGGATGGCAGGGAGCTGGGAAAGGGGCAGCGGGTTCTCCCCCAGGCCGCATTCCACGGTATAGCCCGGGCGGCGGAACTCCCGGATGAACCAGTCCTTGTATCCGGCGTCCCCGGACGCTGCCGGCGCTTCCTCCAGGGCATAGCCGCTTTTTTCCGCCATACGGCGGCCCAGGGACCGGCTCCCCGGAGGGCTGTAGCCCCGCCAGTCCCGGTAGAGGACCGCGCCTTGCGCGTGATACGCCAGCACCAGCGCTGGGTCCAGAGCCCGGGTGAGAAGCGCCAGGGCCCGGCTCTCCGGCTGGCTCAGGGGAGCGGTGCCGGGGTAGTCTCGGGGCGCCGGGCGGGAAAAGCCCGCCGCCGCCTTCCGCCGCCGGGCCGCCTCCCATCCTGCGGGGTACTGGAGGTTCAGATCCACGCCCCGAAGGTTGGCCTTCCACCCAGAGGGGAAAGGCAGCTCCGGCCAGGAGGCCGCCAGGGCCCGGGCCCGAACCAGGACCGGACCCTCCTTCAGGCAGCCGGTGACCAGATCCGTCCCGTCGGGGTTGATAAGCGGCGCGATATACACCGTGCTCCGCTCCAGGAGCGCCCGAGCGGAAACGCCTCCGATTTCGCCGTCCTCTTCCCAGGCCCGGGCCAGGGCCTGGGCAAATTCCAGCAGCACCGGCACGGTAATCCACTCGTTGGCGTGGTGCCCGCCGCTGTATAGCACCCGGCGCCGTCCCCGGCCCAGGCGCAGAACGTAAAGCCGCCTGCCCAGCACGCTCTTTCCAAAAACTTCCAGCCGGGCCAGGGGATGCCGCGCCGCCAGGCCCAGGACGCAGTCCTCCGTCAGGGCGGCGCTCCAGGCGATCTCACACGGTACCAGATCCGCCGCCCCGCCCCGGAGCCCCCGGTACCAGGGCGTCAGGGCCTGCTGGGTGTCCCGCCCCGCCCGGCCGTCCGCCGCAAGCCCCTGCCGCCGTTGGAAGGCGGCCACAGCCCGCGCCGTGGCGGCGCCGTACTCCCCGTCCAGAGGGCCCGGGTCCTCCCCCGCCCGGCGCAGCCCCAGCTGCAGCCGCTGCACCAGGGCGCCGGAGGCCCCTCCTGCCAATGTGCTCACGTTTTCCACCCTCTTCCTTCCGGCAAAACACAAGCCAGAATTTTCCAGTTTCCCTACATAAATATTTGCCAGGACGCCGCTTCATGCCGCTCCGGCGCTGACAGCACAGGCTTTTTGCCTCAGCGCGGCAGCGGTAGAAGATTTTGTCGCCTTTAATTCTCCCAAAGCAAGCCATACTGAATTTGCGGAAAGCGACGCAAATTTTTTTGGATGCGGGGGTAGATGACGTATGAATCACAAATTTGCGGCCCGGACGGCCCTCCGGGGGGCGCTGGCTCTGGCCCTGGCGCTGAGCCTGAGCGCGGGGGCCTGGGCCCTGGAGCTGGTGCCTGTGGGTCAGGCCGTGGGGCTGGAGATGCGCCTGGAGGGCGTGATGGTGGCCGGTCTTGCCGCAGAGGACCAGGGCGGCAGTCCCGCTGGGGACGCGGGCGTGCTGCCGGGGGACCTGATCGTGTCCCTGGACGGCGAGGCCGTTTCCTCCGGAGAGCAGCTTTTGCAGGGTTTGGCAAACTGGGATGGCGGCGCGATGGCCCTCGGCCTGCGCCGGGGTGAGAAAGAGCTCCGCTGCGAAGTGACGCCGGAGGCCGGGGAAAACGGCGCGGCACGCCTGGGGCTCTGGCTCCAGGACAGCGTGGCGGGTATCGGCACAGTGACCTTCTATGACCCGGAGAGCGGGCTGTATGCCGCCCTGGGCCACGGCATTACGGACACGGACACGGGGCTGCTGCTCCCGCTGCAGGAGGGCGTTCTGGTGAAAAGCGCCGTAACCGCCGTGCGCAGGGGAGAATCGGGCGCACCGGGCGCTCTGGAGGGCCAGCCTATCTCCCAGGAAATCCTGGGTACCATTGAGGAAAACAGCTTCTGGGGGATCTTTGGGAAACTGTATGCCCCGCCTGAGGGAGGCGAGCCCCTGACGCTGGCCGCCGTCGGGGAAGTTCACGCAGGGGATGCAGAGATTCTATGCAACGTCTCCGGCACGCAGGTGGAGCGGTTTCAGGTCCGCATCACCCAGGTTTCCGGCATCTCCGATGACTGCCGGGACCTCCAGCTCCAAGTGACGGATCCGGCCCTTCTGGAAAAAACCGGCGGTATTGTACAGGGCATGAGCGGCAGCCCCATCCTCCAGGACGGCAAACTGGTAGGGGCTGTGACCCACGTTCTCATCGGGGATCCCACCCGCGGCTTCGGCATTCTGGCCGAGCACATGCTCTCCAAAGCCCGGGAACTTCAGGCCGCATAAAACCCAAATGGCGTAAAGGCTTACCGCCGCGCATGCTGCCTCCGGGCAAAACGCGCGGCGGCATGTCTCATAGTCTTCCCCATAACACACGCTTTTCCGCACCGGGCCGCGCCGGCCTTTCCCGGCGCAGCCCGGCCTTTCTTTTCAGGAAGCCGGGTTACAGACGCCGCATGGAGCGCCAGTCTCACGACAGCGGCTCTGCCGGACGGCCTCTGAATTCCCACAAGCCGCCGCGTCCGCAACAATGCATATCTATCTAATATATATTCATCTTTTCGTGTTTTTTTGATGAAAATCTTTGAATTTTTTGGTTTTTGTCCACGTTTGTCGAAAAAACAGAGAAAAATCTTTGTATAAATATCGCTCTTTTGGTTGCAAAGATTTGACGCCTATGATACCATAACGTCGTTAAAGATAAAGATGCGGTATCCCCATCATTTTACTTTATACACGGGAGGAAAATAGGAATGGAACGGAAAACGCGTGTGCTCATCGCAGACGCCGGTGAGGACTACAGAAGACTGCTGACGGACCTCATCGAAGCAGAGGGAGATATGGAAGTGGCGGCCACCGCGGCGGACGGCGTGGAAGCCCTGTCCAAGATTACGGAGCTCAAGCCGGATGTGGTGCTTCTGGACCTGATGCTCCCAAAACGGGACGGGCTGTCCGTACTGGAAGATCTGCCCAATACCGGAGCCAACCCCATTGTGCTGGTGGTGTCCGGTTTTCATAATGAGCATGTGATCGCCGAGTGCGCAGAAAAGGGCGTCAGCTATTTTATCCCCAAGCCCTGTGATTTCCCGGCGCTCCTTGGCCGCATCCGCCAGAGCCTGGGCCAGCGGCCCAAGCCCGCCCTGGTCCGCTCCACAGGCATGCTGCCCCGGACCCAGGAGCCGTCCCTGGAGAGCATTGTCACCGAAGTCATCCATGAGATCGGCGTACCCGCCCACATCAAGGGCTATCAGTATCTCCGGGAAGCCATCATCCTCACCATCAACGATATGGATGTTATCAATGCCGTCACCAAGGTCCTCTACCCCGCGGTTGCCAAAAAGTTCGGCACCACGCCCTCCCGGGTGGAGCGCGCCATCCGCCACGCCATCGAGGTGGCCTGGGACCGGGGTGACCTGGAAGTACTCCAAAAGTTCTTCGGCTACACCGTATCCAACATCAAGGGCAAGCCCACCAACTCGGAGTTCATCGCCATGATCGCCGACAGCCTTTCCCTCCAGCGCCGCTCCAACATGGGCTGACCCTCAGCCGAGAAAAACCGCGCCGGACCTCCCTTTCGGGAAGGTCCGGCGCGATTTTTGCTCACCGGTATTATTGCTGCCGGAACCGGGCGAGGAAATCCCGGGTCTCCTGACGCTGGGGATTGGCAAAGAGGGAGCGGGGGTCGCCGCTTTCCCAGATGACGCCTTCTTTCATGAACGCCACATGATTGCTCACATCCCTGGCAAAAGCCATCTCGTGGGTCACCACCAGCATGGTCATGCCCCCAGCAGCCAGGTCCTTCATGACGGAGAGCACCTCCCCCACCATCTCTGGATCCAGGGCGGAGGTAGGCTCGTCAAAGAGGAGCACTTCCGGCTCCATGGCCAGGGCCCGGGCGATGGCCACCCGCTGTTTCTGCCCGCCGGAGATCTGCCGGGGCTTTGCCTTGATGTATGGGGCCATGCCCACCTGCTCCAGATACTTCATGGCGTTTTCCCGGGCCTGGTCCTTGGGCTTTTTCAGCACCTTTACCTGGCCCACCATGCAGTTTTCCAGGACGGTCATGTTATCAAAAAGGTTGAAGCTCTGGAACACCATGCCCACCTTGGAGCGGTAGGCGGCGGCGTTGACGCCTTTGTCGGCCACGTTCTGGCCGTGAAAGCGCACCTCGCCGCTGGTAGGTGTCTCCAGAAGGTTGATGCACCGGAGCAGCGTGCTCTTGCCGGAACCGGAGGCGCCGATGATGCTGGTCACGTCCCCGGGACGCACGGTGAAGTCAATGTCTTTGAGCACCTGGTTGCTGCCAAAGGATTTGGACAGATGGCGGATTTCCAAAATTGTCTCGCTCATGTCAGCGGTCCCCCCTTGTCCGTCCGTGTTTCAGTTCCTGCCGGATGCGTTCCCGTTCTTCCTTGCTGCGCTCATCAAAGGGCGTGCCCCGGTCCGGGTGGCTGTAGGTCCCTGCGGCCATGGTCAGCTGGTCGGCCTGTACCAGTTCATAGCTGTCCGCGCCGTCCATGCGCTTTTCCACCCAGCGCAGGAGGAAAGAGGCGGCGAGGGTCATGGTGAGGTAGCCCGCCATCTCGATGGTGGCGGAGGGGAAGTAGAGGTAGGTGGCCCCCACCGCGCCCCGGTGGGCGGCGAAAAACTCCGTGAAGGAGATGATGAACATGACGGAGCTGTCCTTGATGTTGATGATAAGGTTGTTGCCGATTTGGGGCATGATATTCCGCAGAGCCTGGGGCAGGATGACGCTGGTCATGGTCTGGACATGGTTCATGCCGATGGCCTTGGCTCCCTCGGTCTGGCCGGGGTCAATGGAGATGATACCGCCCCGGACGGACTCGGCCATGTAGGCGCCGGTGTTCACGGACACCACCAGGATGGAAGCGGCCCACACGCTGGGCCACTGGACGGTGTTGAACGTGAAATAGGGCAGGCCGTAATAGATGAACACAGCCTGGAGGATCATGGGCGTACCCCGGAACACCTCCACATAGATTCGCACAATCACCCGGATGAGCTTGACAAAAAAGCGCTTCACAGGCGGGTCGTTCTTGGCGCAGGGGATGGTGTTCAAAATGCCGCAGATCAGACCGATGACGCAGCCGATGGCCGTGGCCACCAGCGCCAGGATCAAGGTGTTCTTGATGCCGTTGAGGTAGTCGCCGCCGCATCGCTCCCAAAGCTTTACAATGTCGGAAGCCAGCTGTTGGAATCTCTCCATGGGGGACTTCTCCCTTCCCTTTCAAAAAATCGCTTGAGGCCCATGGGAGGAGGGAGCGGGCCGAAGCTCCTCGCGCGCTCCCTCCTCCCATGGGCCTCAAGGCGGGGAACGTTTTTCCCGTTCCCCGCCTTGGAAATGCCGCTGTTTGCCGGGATCAGCCCTCGCTCAGGGGCTGGATGGCGATGGCCTGATCCATGATGGCGTTGAACTGGTCCGCGTTCAGGGCGGAGAGGACCGCGTCGATGGCGTCCTTGAGCTCCGTGTTGCCCTTCATGACGGACACGCCGATGTTGATCTCGCCCTCATCCACCGCAAAGCTGTCGTCGCTGCCGGTGAAATCCAGGATCACCATGTCAGGATAGGCGGCCACGGCGCCCAGGGCCGTGGGCATGTCGGTGCAGATGAAGTCCACCGTGCCGGTCTCCAGGGCCATGAGCATGGCCGGGGCGGTCTCGGCGGCGGGCTGGATCTGGGCGCCCTCGATCTGGGGCAGCATGGAGTCATACCAGATGGTGGCGATCTGCGCGGTGCAGGTGCCGCCGGACAGGTCGCTGATGCCCTGGGCATCGGCATAGGGGCTGTCGGCCTTG
>CALWOS010000064.1 GCA_944383185.1 uncultured Oscillospiraceae bacterium | reverse complement strand
GAGGAGGAGCGGCTTCACCTCATCCAGGCACTCCAGGGCCGCAGGGATGGCGTACTGGGCCGGGACATTGGCGCACAGGCGCATGTTGGAGAGCATATTGAGCCCCTCGATGTAGCTCTTGGCCCGGCTCTTGTCCCCGGAGAGGACCATCCACCCCGCCCGGTAGCCGGCGATCAGGTGGCTCTTGCTCAGGCCGTTGAAGGTGACGCAGAATACGTCCGGGCACAAACTGGCGATGGAGATGTGCTCGCGCCCGTCCATAACCAGGCGGTCGTAGATCTCGTCGGAGAAGATGATGAGCCCGTGCTCCCGGGCGATCTGGGCGATGTCCTCCAGGAGCGCACGGCTGTAGAGGGCGCCGGTGGGGTTGTTGGGGTTGATGAGGACGATGGCCCGGGTCCGGGGGCTCACCTTGCTGCGGATGTCGGCAAGGTCCGGCATCCAGTCGCTCTGCTCATCGCAGTGGTAGTGGACCACCGTGCCCCCGGCCAGGGTAGCCGTGGCGGTCCAGAGGGGGTAGTCCGGGCTGGGGATGAGGATCTCGTCCCCGGCGTCCAGGAGGGCCTGCATACACAGGCTGATGAGCTCGCTGACGCCGTTGCCCGTGTACACGTCCTTCTCCGTCACGTCCGCAAGGCCCTTGCCCCGGTGATAGGCGGCGATGGACTCCCGGGCCGCCTCCACGCCCCGGGAGTCGGAATAGCCCTGGGCGGAGCGGAGCTTTTCCTCCATGGCGGCCACCACGCTCTCCGGGGCCCGGAAGCCGAAGGGGGCGGGGTTGCCGATGTTCAGCTTGAGGATCTTCTCCCCGGCCGCCTCCATCTCCGCGGCGGCGTCCACGACGGGGCCGCGCACATCATAGGCCACATGGTCCAGTTTTCGGGATTTGGTGATCTCCTGCATCATAAATTTCACACTCCTTTTCATCGGGAAAGCAAAACTTCATGGGCCACGGGTGCGCCGCGAACACAGGAAAAAGCCGGGGCGCATGAAGTTTTTGCACATGTGGGCCAGTAACGGCCCACGCGCTTTTGATCTCATGGCCGTGCCGCTGAAAGCGGCACATGGCCGGTTTTGCTCTGCTTTTACATAGCAAAACCGCCCTGGACAGCGCTTTTCGCTGTCCAGGGCGGAACATTCCTTCTCCGCGGTACCACCTGGGTTCGGGCGCTTTTTCACGCCCGCGCTCTGCCGGCCCTTGCCGCCTTTCCCTCCCTAGGAAAAGCGCCGTGAGGCCGCCGCCCGGTAACGGCGGGCTGCCGTTGGCGGCTACTGAGCCGGGAGCCGCTTCCGCTCCGGGGCCGTTTGCGCCAAGGCTCGGGGAGGGCTCTCACGGTCTGGTCCCGGCGCCTTCCACCAGCCGGCGCCTCTCTGTGCATCCCCATGACCGCTTATGTTCCCGTCATCGCCTTTGTCTTAACCAAAATAACACGTCCCAGGGGTCCTGTCAAGGAAAAAAGCCGCCCCAAACCGGGTAAAAAGAAAAACTGGCTCTTGTCAACGGGGGGAATGCTCAGGTATAATAAAATTGCATTACAAAATACTTGTATACAAATTGATTGTAAGGAAGCCGGCCCGGCCCCGCCCTCCCGTACGCTCCCGCCCCCTCCGGCGTCGGAGGGGACGGGAGCGCCGGCACAGTCCCCGCGCCCTCTGGGGCGGCAGTTCCGGGCACAGGAAAAGGAGGCATATCATGATTCCCAGCTTCACCAGCATTACAGCCAGCAAAACCAGCAATCTTCTGGAGCAAGATCCCTATCAGTTCCAGCTTCAGGATGTGGACGAGCCGGTGCTGTTCCGGGAGATCTTCCCCTATACGGAAGTTCCCAAAATTCCTTTTAACCACCGCCGGGTGCCCATGGGCATGCCCAAGGACATCTGGATCACAGACACCACCTTCCGGGACGGGCAGCAGTCCCGGGCCCCCTACACGGTGGAGGAGATCGTGGATCTCTACAAGATGATGTCCCGCCTAGGCGGGCCCAAGGGCCTCATCCGCCAGACGGAGTTCTTTGTCTACAGCGAAAAAGACCGCCAGGCCCTGGCCCGGTGCATGGAGCTGGGCCTGCGCTATCCGGAGCCCACTACCTGGATCCGGGCCAGCAAGAAGGACTTCCAACTGGTGAAGGACATCGGCATCAAGGAGACGGGCATCCTGGTGAGCTGCTCGGACTACCACATCTTCAAAAAGCTGGGCAAGACCCGGAAACAGGCCATGGACGACTATCTGGGCGTGGTGAGCCAGGCCCTGGAGATGGGGATCCGCCCCCGCTGCCACCTGGAAGATGTGACCCGGGCGGACTTTTACGGCTTTGTGGTCCCCTTTGTGAACGCTTTGCAGCATCTGAGCCAGCAAAGCGGCATCCCCATCAAGATGCGTATCTGCGACACCATGGGTTATGGCGTCCCCTATCCGGGCACAGCCCTGCCCCGGTGCGTGCCGGGCATCGTATACGGCCTGCAGCACTACTCCGAGGTCCCCTCGGAGCTGCTGGAGTGGCACGGCCACAACGACTTCTACCTGGCCGTGGCCAACGCCGTCACCGCCTGGCTCTACGGGGCCAGCGCCGTGAACTGCTCCCTCCTGGGCATCGGCGAGCGCACCGGCAACGTCCCCCTGGAGGCCATGGTGTTCCAGTACGCCTCCCTCCGGGGCACCCTGGACGGCATGGACCCCACGGTGATCACGGAGATCGCCCGGTACTATGAGCGGAAGCTGGGCTACGAGATCCCCAGCATGACCCCCTTTGTGGGCCGGCACTTCAACGTCACCCGGGCGGGCATCCACGCCGACGGCCTCCAGAAGGACGAGGAGATCTACAACATCTTCGACACCAACGCCATTTTGAACCGCCCGGCCCTGGTGGCCATCAGCAAC
>CALWOS010000063.1 GCA_944383185.1 uncultured Oscillospiraceae bacterium | reverse complement strand
ATTCAGTATAGTCAATATATTCACTATGATAATCTACTTCAGGGTGAAAAAATTGATCAGCTACCGTCCCTTCTATCAAACGCTGTATCAAAAAGGCGTCACAGAGTACAACCTCATATACAAGCAGGGCATGGACGCGCACACCATTCACCGCATGAAGCACGGCAAGCCTATTACAACCACCACCTTGAACACCCTCTGCGAGATTCTCTCATGCCGCGTGGAGGATATTCTGGAATACGTGCCCGACGAGGGCTGAGCAGACTTACGGGGAGAGAAAGCGGCTTTCCTGTGGGGAAACCCACAGGGCAAAAGGGGTACCCCTTTTGCCGCGGCGCGCCTTCGGCGCCGGATTCGGGACAGGCGGCCGGACGCCCTCGTCCCTTTGCTCGTGACTGTTTTGTTTCACTATATCATACACGTCACAGCATTGCAAGCGTTTTTTAGGCAAATCCCTCTAGATTTTGTTTAGAAACGAACGGACCCGCGGCATGCCGCGGGTCCCGCTTTTTCTTGCATTCTGTTCCGGGGGCTTCTCCCCCTCATCCGCAAGGGGCAATCCCTCAGTTTCTCCGCTAACGCTCCGAGACAGCTCCCTTTGCACAAGGGAGCCTTTTTCGCGGAATCGATCCCTCCCTCGCGCCGGACCGCATCCCTTTGCGCAAGGGAAGCTTTGGGAGTACGCAAACGGAAGGCGCCCCTGCGCAAGGGGAGCTGGCCGCCGCAGGCGGTCTGAGGGGTCGTCATACAATCTCACCGGCGCAAGCCGGTACCATAAGGGGCAATCCCTCAGTCTCTCCGCTACGCTCCGAGACAGCTCCCTTTGCACAAGGGAGCCTTTTTCGCGGAATCGGTCCCTCCCTCGCGCCGGACCGCATCCCTTTGCGCATGTGGGCCGGGCTCATTCTGTTTTCATCCGGTGCAGCAGCGCGGCGCATACGCAGCCTGCCAAAAGGAAAATCGCAAGCAGGGGCAGCGCCGTTTCCAGCCGCGGCGGGTTCTCGCAAAGAAGCCGGTAGCCCCAGGTGGCCGGGAAAGCCCGTCCCGCCGCCGCAAATGCCCCCGGGAGCAGCTCCGCCGGAAACAGGATCCCGGAGAACAGGATGGACGGCAGAAACAGGAGGATGGAGACCATAGGCGTTTTGCTGGGGTCCTTGACCGCCAGGCCGATTGCGCCGGCAACGCCGAGGGACGCCGCGATCACCGCCGCCAGGCCAATAAAATATCCGCCCGGATTTTCCGGGACCGCCGCGCCAAAGGCCAGGGGCGCGGCCAGATACAAGATCCCGCTCATGAGGAACAGATGCACAAACGCAGAGACGCCGGTCAGGGCAAGGCCCAGGCTCAGGGGGACGCCGTTTGCCCGGTAGGCCTTCCGGATGTCGCTGCCATAAATTTCCACCAGGGACGGCGGGACGCCGATCAGAGCGCCCATGGTCACGCCGAATACCGTCATGGACTGGATCAGGGTATCCCTCGCGTCCGGCATCACCGCGGTAAAAATCCCGCCCATCACCCCGAAGAACGCCAGCGGGACCGCATAACAGCTGATCAGCAGGCTCTTGCTCCGGATGTCCAGCTTCCACTGTAAAAACGCGCCGTACAAAAAGGCGTTCATGGTTCACGCCCCCTTCGAGATTTGCATCACGTGCTGCTCCAGGGAGCCGCGGTCCACCTGCACGTCCAAAACCCGCTCCCCTTTTTCTTTATACCCCGCCAGCAGCGAGAGCAGGGTTTCCCCGATATCCTCCGCGGCGTGGGTCTCCGTCCCGGACGCCGTCCGGATCGTAATCCGGTACCGCGTCCCCACCGCCCGGTTGAGCTGCGCGACAGTCCCGATAAACGCGATCCTCCCCCCGGAGAGAATGGCAAGCCGGTCACACAGCGCCTCCACCTCCGCCATATCGTGGCTGGCCAGCACAATGGTCTTTCCCGCCTCTTTCCAGCGGCGGATCAGCCCGTGGAGGGCGAGCCGCCCTTCCACGTCGAGCCCCGCGGAGGGCTCATCCAGAAACAGGATATCCGGCTCCCGGATCAGGGCCAGGGCCAGATGGAGCCGCCGCTTTTGGCCGGTGGACAACTGCCGGTATTGCGCATCCGCGAACGCCGGGATACCCAGGGCGTCCAGAGTCGCCGGATCCGCCGGCGTGCGGTTCCATTTGGCGAACAGCCGGACCGCTTCCCGGGCTTTGATGTGCTCCGGCAGGGCGGCGGACTGGAACTGGATGCCTATTTTCCCGCGGACCGTGACGGTTCCGCCGTCATAGTTCCGGAAGCCCTCGATGCATTCCAGGGCCGTTGTCTTTCCCGCGCCGTTGGCCCCCAGAAGGGCGAAAACCTCCCCCTGCCCCACGGAAAAGTCCAGGCCGCGCAGTACGAGGTGATCCCCGTAGCGCTTTTCCAGCCCCCGGACTTCGATTGCGCCGCCCATGGTCATCCCTCCTGAAACGGGTCCACGCCCAGACGGGAAAAATACGCCCCCAGGGCCTGTTCCACATATTGGTTTGCCAGGGCCTGCCGCTCCTGCCACTTGGGGTCGACCCCCTGGAATTCCCCCAGTTCCACGAGCTTGGAGAGCATGCCCATATCCCCTCCTGTGAACGCCTCAAGCATGTCCCAGTAGGCCTTGGCGAAGCGCTGCCCCTCTTCCCCGTCGGCGGGAACGCCCGCGTCCTGAAGCCGTATGGCCTCTTCCTGGAGCCGCAGGAACGTGTCCAGGAACGCCTTTCCGCTGTCCCTGTCAAAGTGGCTGCGGATGTGGTCCAGGGTCTGGTCGTCAAAGTGCTTGATGAGCCAATAGAAATCATTTTTCATCTGCAGGTTCACGATGATGTCGGCGTACTTCTTGAAATCCACCGCCTGCATCTGCAAAACTTCCGTCCGGAGCGCTTCCAGCTCCCGCAGGCACTCGGACAGGTTCTCCAGCTTATCCCGGACGGCGGCGGCCTGTTTCTCCAGGGCGGTGGCCACCTCCGCCGGCGTGTCCAGGGGGATGAGCCGGTTTTTGATGTCATCCAGGGAAAAGCCCAGGTGCTTGAGGGACAAAATCTGGTGGAGCTGGATGATGTCTTTGTCGGTATACAGCCTGCGCCCGCCCTCGCTCGTGGCAGACGGGGAGAGCAGCCTTTCCCTGTCGTAATACTGCAATGTCCGCACCGTGACGTCCATCCGCTTCGCGACCTCGCCGACGGTCATATACCCCTGAGGTATCGCCTTGTATTGTTCCATACCGCACCTCCTGATCTTATTGTATCTCATTACCTTAGGTCACAAGCAAGAGGTATTTTGACATTCTTTTGTAGGAGGATGCGCCTTGCCTCCCGGGAGATAAGATGGTACACTGGGGGAAACTCCCAGAGAAACGGAGCGGTGTTCTATGAAAAAGCGCGTGTGCATCCTCTACACCGGCGGCACCATCGGCATGGTGGCCACCGACCATGGCTACGCCCCCCTCCAGGGGCACCTGCAGCGGGTCCTCAACGCCATGCCGGAGCTCCGGGCCCCGGACATGCCCGCCTGGGACATCGTGGAATTTGACCCCCTGCTGGACTCTTCGGACATCACCGCGGTGGAGTGGAACCAGATGGGGGCGTCCATCCGGGACCACTATGGCAGCTATGACGGCTTTGTGGTGCTCCACGGCACGGACACCATGGCCTACACCGCATCCGCCCTCGCCTTTATGCTGGAGGGCCTGGGCAAGCCCGTGGTGCTCACCGGCTCCCAGATCCCCATCGGCCAGCTGCGCTCCGACGCCCGGGACAATCTCATCAACGCCATTCTCATCGCCGCGGACGGGGTCTGCCCGGAGGTGAGCCTCTATTTCGGCGGGCGGCTCCTCCGGGGCTGCCGGGCCACGAAAATCTCCAGCGACGAGCTCTGGGCCTTCGACTCCCCCAATTGCCCCCCTCTGGCCACGGCGGGCATCTCCCTGCGCTACAACGTCGGCCTCATCCGCCCCGCCGGAAGGGAGCTGCGCTTCCACCCCTGCCGCACGGATGTGCCCATCGCCGTGCTGAAGATCTTTCCCGGCATCCAGTTCCGGCTTTTTGAGGGAATCGTCACCGAGTCCCTGCGGGGCATGGTGCTGGAGAGCTTCGGCGCGGGAAACATCCCCCAGTACGACCACAGCCTCCTTCCTGTAGTCCGAAAAGCCGCCGCCCACGGCGCGGTGATCGCCGTGTGCACCCAATGCCTCCGGGGCAGCGTGCAGCTGGGAGTCTATGAAACCAGCGCCCCCCTCCAGGCGGCCGGCGCCGTCTCCGGCTACGACATGACCGTGGAAGCCGCCGTCGCCAAGCTCTACCACCTGTTCAGCCTTGGGCTGGAAAGCGCCGCGATCCGAATGGCCATGGAAACCGATCTTCGCGGCGAGCTGACACGGCCTCAGGAATAATTTCGCCGCGCGTTGTGCAAACTTGGGGAAAGGCGCCGCGGCGCATATGCTGCCGCCCGGCGCGCCAAGACTTTGCATGGAGGTACGCATATGCATCACCCACACCACCGCTGCGCCCGCGTCCTGCTGGCGCTTGTATGCCTCTCCGTCCTGACCACGGCGGCCTTGGCCGCCATGCCCCGTGCGGACAACCTGGAGCTCACCACCTACCGGGGCGTCTCCGTGGAGGGGAAGCTCACCGGCGCCTCCGATGACGGCGTGCTCCTCTTTGAAATCACCACCCCGCCCGGCAAGGGCGAAATCGTCCTGGAGGAGGACGGCAGCTTTGTCTACACCCCCAGGGACGGCAAGAAGGGCAAGGACTACTTCGGCTACCGGGTGACCGACGGCACCGGCCAGGTCTCTGAGGAAGCCACGGTAATCATCACCATCGAAAAGCAGAAAACCAAGGTCACCTACAGCGATATGGACGGCAACGGCGCGGAGTACGCCGCCCTGCGCCTGGCGGAGGCCGGGCTCTATACGGGAAGCTGCACCGGCGGGCAGTATGTCTTCTCCCCTGAGGAATCCGTGAGCCGGGGCGAATTCCTGGCCATGTGCATGGAGCTTTCCGGACGGGAGCTGCTCAGCGGCGTGCGCTCCACCGGCTTTGCCGATGACGGGGCCATCCCCGCCTGGGTGAAGCCCTATGTGTCCACGGCGCTGCTGGACAACGTGATCTCCGGCTATGTCCAGGCCGGCGGCGCGGTCTTTGACGCCGCCGCACCGGTGAGCCGGGCGGAGGCCGCCGTCATCCTCAGCAACGCCCTGGGGATCTCGGACCTCACCCCCGCCGGTGGCATCACCGCGGACGCCGCGCCGGTCTGGGCCCAGCAGGCCACGGCGAATCTCCAGGCCCTGGACCTCATGGAAGCCTCCCCTTCTCTGGAGGGCAGCCTCACCCGGGCCGAATGCGCCCAGATGCTCCTGGGGGCCATGGATTATACGGCATAGGCTTTTTGAATGGACAAAAAATACTGCCGAAGCTAGCGCTTCGGCAGTATTTTTTGCTTTGCCTTCTCAGATCTCCAAACGGCGGACCAGACCCTCGTCCGGGACGGCGTACAAGGTCTGGTAGTCCGTGTAGATCACGCCGCCGGGGCGGGCGCCCTTGGGCTTTTTCACGTTGCGTACACGAGTGTAGTCCACCGGGGCGCGGCCGCCCTGGCGGGCCTGGGAAAACCAGACGGCCAGGCTGGCGGCCTGGGCCAGGGTCACCTCGTCCACTTCCCGGTCCTGGGTGCGGACAATCACGTGGCTGCCGTGGATCTTCTGGGTATGGAACCACAGGTCGCCCCGGCGGGCCAGTTCCAGGGTCAGCTTGTCGTTCATGGTGTTGGACCGTCCCACCCAGATCTCAAAGCCCCCGTCGGAGCGGAAGCGCAGGGGCTGGGCCTGGGGAACGCGCTCCTTTTTCCCGGTGGCGCGCCGGGACTTGAGGAAGCCCGTCTCCGTCAGCTCCCGGCGGAGTTCGGCGATATCCGCCCGGGAGCCCACCCGCTCCACCAGGTCGGCGCAGCGCTCCAGGTACTCCAGGTCCGCCTCCCCTTCCGCGATCAGCCGCTTGAGATACTGCTCGGCGGTTTTGGCTTTGCGGTAGTCTTTGTAGTAAGCGGCGGCGTTCTGCTGGGCGCTCTTTCTGGGGTCCAGGGGGATGGTCACCTCCGGGCAATCCTCCCGGGTATAGTCTGTCACGGTGACGGACGTCCCGCAGCCGCCCTTGAGGCGGTAGAGGTTGGCGGTGATCAGGTCGCCAAAGAGGCGCCATTCCTCCCGCCGGGCGGTTTTCACAAGCTCCTGGCGCTGGTTCTGGAGCTTGCGCAGCTGCCGGTCCCGGGCGGTGCGTATGGTGCGGGCGAGCTCGGCGGCCTGGCGGTGGAGGGCGTCGGCCTTGTCACGGCCTGTGTAGTAGGCGTCCAGAAGGCTGGAAAAGTCCGGGTACACCCGCCCTTCCAAAGTCCCGGCGTACTGGCGGATGGGCATACAGCTGAAATCCCGGGGACGGCCCTCCTCCAAAAGAAGGTAAGGGGTAAACTCTCCGGCGCCCACGGTCTCCGCCATGGCGTCCATGGCCGCGCCCAGACGCCCCCAATCCTCCCCGGCCCGATACCAGAGTTCCCGGCAAAGCAGGGGTGAAAGTCCCCGGAACGCGCCCAGAAGCCACTTGTCCCCCGGGACGGTCCGGTCCGCCCCAGCCAGGAGCTCCCGGCGTTTTTCCGGCCCGGCGGAGAAAAAGTCCGGCTTGGCCTGGGGATCCGGAAAGCGGTACAAAAGCCCCGGCAGAAGCTGCCGCCGGGGGTTCATCCCCGCGTCCACCCGGCGGAGGCAGTCCAGGATATGCCCCTCGGGCCCCACCAGGATGAGGTTGGTGCTCCGCCCGATGAGCTCCAGCACGAGGCGCTTCCGGCTGAGGTTGCCCAACTCGTCATAGCCCTCCGCCTCCAGGGTCAGCACCCGCTCCAGCCCCGGCTGCTCCAGGGCCGTGATGCGGCTGCCAAGAAGGTGCTTGCGCAGGAGCATGCAGAACATGGGCGGGCTGGCGGGGTTTTCAAAGGCGGCCTCCGTAAAATGCATCCGGGCGCTGGCCACGCCCCCGGAGAGGATCAGCTTCCGGGAGCCCCGGCTCCGGGTACGCACCGTGAGGAGCACCAGGTCCCGCTGGGGCTGCTGGATTTTTTCGATCTTCCCCCCTATCAGTTCCCCCCGCAGCTCCGCTGCCAGGGCGGAAAGGGTCACAGCGTCAAGTGGCATGGCCGCGCACCTCCTCCAGGGACAGGCGGAACAGCGTCTCCAGCCGTTCCCCCTGCCCCGTGAGATACAGCCAGCCGAACAAGGCCTCCAGCCCCGTAGCGGCGTGGTAATCCGCCAGGTCCGCCCCCTTGGGGACGGAGTGGACCTGGGTATTCCGGCCACGGCGGTAGACCTCCCGCTCCTCCGGCGTGAGCGTCTCCTGGAGCCGGGCGGCGGCCCGGGCCTGGGCCGCCGCCCGGACCAGGGCCACGGTCTCCCGGTGCATGCCCTTGTTGGTGTGCCGCCCGTGGGTGCACAGCCAGGTGCGTACCAAAAGCTCATATACCGCGTCCCCTACATGGGCCAGGCCCAGGCTGGAGATTTCCCGCACCTGGGCCGGGGACATGTCGGGGGAAAAACACTCGCACATATCCATTCCTCCCGGCGCGGCAACGGCCGCGCCCCTTTGTAAAAATTCCCCCGCGGCAGCGGGGGAGTTTTCGTCTTTCCTTCCTGTCAGATGTCCGCGTTGTCCATGTCCTCCGTGTCCATCTCCTGGAAAACCATGTCGTCCTCCTGAACCGGCACCTCCTCCGGCGGGGCCTCCAGGGGGGCGCTGCCCCGGATGAGCTGCATCTCCTGCCACTGCTCCCGGGTAATCATGATCTGCCGGGGCTTACTCCCTTCAAAGGGGCCCACCACGCCCAGCTCCTCCATCTGGTCCACCAGCCGGGCGGCCCGGCTGTAGCCCAGCTTCAGCCGGCGCTGGAGCATGGAGACGCTGGCCTGCTTGGTCTCAAAGATGACCTCCACCGCCTGGGGCAGAAGCTCGTCATACTGGGCAAAGCCGTCCTCTTCCTCAGGCTCCGCGCTCTGGTGGGCGCCGGAGACTTTGCCCTCCGCCGCCTTTTCGATCTGGGCCAGGATCTCATCGCTGTACTGGGCCTGGGAGCCGGACTTGATGAAGTTGATAACCCGCTCCCGTTCCTCGTCGCTGACAAAGGCGCCCTGGACCCGGAGGGGCTTGCCGCTGCCCAGAGGGGCGTAGAGCATGTCTCCCTGGCCAATCAGCTTTTCCGCGCCCTGGGTGTCCAGGATAATACGGCTCTCCAGGGCGGAGGACACCGCAAAGGCGATGCGGCTGGGAATATTGGCCTTCATCAGGCCCGTGATCACGTCCGCGGAGGGGCGCTGGGTGGCGATGATCAGGTGCATGCCGCTGGCGCGGCCCATCTGGGCCACGCGGCAGATGCTCTCCTCCACTTCCTTGGAGGCCACCAGCATCAGGTCCGCCAGCTCGTCAATGACAATGACCACCTGGGGCAAGGTCTGCCCGTCTTCCACACCGCGCTGGTGCTTGTTATAGCCCGCCAGATCCCGGACCCCAATCTCGGAGAAGAGACGGTAGCGCTTGAGCATCTCCACCACCGCCCACTGGAGGGCGCCGGCGGCCTTTTTCGGGTCGGTGACCACGGGGATAAACAGATGGGGGATGCCGTTATAGATTCCCAGCTCCACCATTTTGGGGTCGATCATAATGAGGCGCACCTCTTCCGGGGTGGCCTTGTAGAGCAGGCTGAGGATCAGGCTGTTCATGCATACGGACTTGCCCGAACCGGTGGTGCCGGCGATGAGCATGTGGGGCAGCTTGGCGATGTTTCCCACGATGGCGTTGCCGCCGATGTCCTTGCCGATGGCAAAGCTCAGCTTGGAGCTGGCCCGCTGGAAGGCGTCCGAGGCGATGATGTCCCGGAGGTACACCGTACTCACCAGTTT
>CALWOS010000062.1 GCA_944383185.1 uncultured Oscillospiraceae bacterium | reverse complement strand
GGGGGCACCGCCGCGTATACATAGCCCCTGTCGATCAGGGGCCGCATGAAGCGGAAGAAGAAGGTGAGCAGCAGCGTGCGGATGTGGACGGCGCCGATATCCGGACGCTGCTCCTCACCTTCTTCTTCCGCTTCATGCGGCCCCTGATCGACAAGGGCTATGTATACGCGGCGGTGCCGCCCCTCTTCAAGCTCACCCGGGGCAAGCCCACCCGCCTGGCCTTTTCCGAGGCGGAGCGGGACCGGATCTCTGCGGAAATGCGGGGGGACAATCCCAACGCCAAGGTGGACATCTCCCGGTTCAAGGGCCTGGGCGAGATGGACTACCACGAGCTGTGGGAGACCACCATGGACCCCAACACCCGCACCCTCAAGCGCATCACCCTCTCCGACGCGGTCCGGGCCGACGAGATCTTCACACTCCTTATGGGCGAGAAGGTGGAGCCCCGGCGGGAGTATATCGAGAAGAACGCCTTCAAGGCGGAGAATCTGGATTATTGATCTTCCCAGTACCCGCGCCCCCTTGCGCAAGGGGACTTTTCCCCTAGTGGGGGGAGGCGTTTCATACTTTCTTTGTCCGCACAAAGAAAGTATGCAAAGAAAACCGCTAAGGGGAAGGGATTTCGATCTTCCCTTCCCCTTAGGAACCCCATCCTAACGACCAAAGAGGGGTCTGCACCCCTCTTTGGAAACACCCGCCGCCCGGCGGGAGACTGGCCCGGCATGCCCCAAAGGCTCCCCTGCGCAAGGGGAGCTGTCAGCCGTACGGCTGACTGAGGGGTCGCCTTCCCCCCTTGGGGGAAGCCAGGATCGTATTTTAAAACTTGAAATTCTCCCCGACAGGAGCTGATTTATTTTGACCACACCCGAAGATCTTTCCTTCCCCAACCAGAAGATTGTCAATATCAACCTGGAGCACGAGATGGCGTCGGCGTATATCGAGGACGCCATGTCCGTCATTGTGGGCCGGGCGCTGCCGGACGTGCGGGACGGGCTCAAGCCCGTGCACCGGCGCATCCTGTACTCCATGTACGAAAACGGCCTCACCAGCGACAAGCCCTTCAAAAAGTCCGCCACCTGCGTGGGCGACGTGCTGGGCAAATACCATCCCCATGGAGACGGCTCCGTCTATGACGCCCTGGTGCGCCTGGCCCAGGATTTCTCCATGCGCTACCCCCTGGTGGACGGCCACGGCAACTTCGGCTCCGTGGACGGCGACCCCCCGGCCGCTTACCGGTACACCGAGGCCCGCATGGCAAAAATCGCCAATGAAATGATGCGGGATATCGAAAAGGACACCGTGGACTGGGATCCCAACTACGACGAGTCCACCAAGGAGCCACGGGTCCTGCCCAGCCGCTTCCCCAATCTCCTGGTGAACGGCTCCTCCGGCATCGCCGTGGGTATGACCACCAACATCCCGCCCCACAACCTCACCGAGGTCATCAACGCGGTCATCTGCGTCCTGGACAACCCCGGCGCCGGGCTGGACGACCTGATGGAGCACATCAAGGGCCCGGACTTCCCCACCAAGGGCGTTATCATGGGCCGCAGTGGCATCCGCGCCGCCTATGCCACCGGCAGGGGCCATATCAAGGTCCGGGCCCGGACGGAAATGGAGGAGTTCGGCTCTGGCCGCACCCGGATCATCATCACAGAGCTGCCCTACCAGGTGAACAAATCCCGCCTGGTGGAAAACATCGCCGAGCAGGTGAAGGACAAACGCCTGGAGGGCATCTCCGGCCTTCGGGACGAGTCCGACGGCAAGAAGGGTATGCGCGTCGTCATCGAGCTGAAGCGGGACGCCAATCCCCAGGTGACGCTCAACCGCCTCTTTGCCCAGACCCAGATGCAGGTCACCTTCGGCGTCATCCTCCTGGCCCTGGTGGACAACCAGAAGCAGCCCAAGATTTTGACGCTCCGGCAAATTTTGGACGAGTATATCGCCCATCAGGAGACTGTCATCACCCGGCGCACCCAGTACGATCTGAAAAAGGCCCGGGAGCGGGCCCACCTGCTGGAGGGCCTCCTGATCGCCCAGGACAACATCGACGAGGTTATCCGCATCATCCGCCAGAGCTACGACGACGCCAAGGAAAAGCTCATGGAGCGCTTTTCCCTGGACGAGGTCCAGGCCCAGGCCATATTGGACATGCGCCTCAAGGCCCTCCAGGGCCTGGACCGGGAGAAGCTGGAAGCGGAGTACAAGGAGCTGGAAGCGCGCATCGCCTACTTTGAAAAGCTCCTTGCCGATCCGGCACTGCTGCGCCAGGTCCTCAAGGAGGAACTCACGGAGCTCCGGGACAAGTACGGGGACGAACGCAAAACCGAGATCGCCTTTGCCGAGGACGACCTGGACATCGAGGACCTGATCGTGGAGGAGCAGTGCGTCTTTACCATGACGGCGAACGGCTATATCAAGCGCACCCCCGCCAGCGAGTACGCCGCCCAGGGCAAGGGCGGCATGGGGAAGAAGGGCATGGCCACTCGGGAGGAGGACTACGTGAACACGGTGTTCACCGCCTCCACCCACGACTATATCCTCTTCTTCACGGACCGGGGCCGGGTTTACCGGAAGAAGGGCTACCAGATCCCCGAGGCCGGCCGCACCGCCCGGGGCACCAACATCGTCAACGTCCTCCAGGTGGAGGGGGACGAGCATGTCACCGCCATGATCCACACCCAGGACATCACCGACGAGAGCCGCTTCCTGGTGATGGTCACCCGGAAGGGCACGGTGAAGCGCCTGCCGGTGACCACCCTCAAAAACCTCCGGAACAACGGCCTGCGGGTCATCACCCTGGAGGACGGGGACGAGCTCATGGTGGTCCGGGAGACCGATGGGCACAAGAACATCCTCATCGCCACCCACGACGGGATGGCCGTCTGCTTCCAGGAGACGGACGTCCGGCCCATGGGCCGGGAGGCCATGGGCGTCCGGGGCATCCGCCTCCGGGAGGGGGATTATGTGGTGGGCGCCGCCCGGGCCACGCCGGGGAAGGCCGTCCTCACCATCACGGAAAACGGCTACGGCAAGCGCTCCACGGTGGAGGACTACACCGTCCACAACCGGGGCGGCCTGGGGCTGAAAAACTACGCCATCACCCCCAAGACCGGAAAGGTCGTGGGCATCAAGGTGGTGGACGGGAGCGAGGACCTGCTTCTGGTGACCCAGAGCGGCACCCTCATCCGCACGGACGTGGGCGGCATCCGCCTGGCGGGCCGGGCCACCCAGGGCGTTATCGTCATGCGTTTCAAAGACGAGGGAGACTATGTCATCGCCCTGGCCCTGGCCGACAAGGAGCCAGAGGAGGCGCCGGCTTCCAATATGCCGGAGGCCGTGGAGTAAAACCGGATTTGGAGGATTTGCCATGGACAACAGACGGCGGCGGGGCCGCTTCACCTTCCAGTCCCAGCCCACAAAGGAGACCCGGACCATGCAGCGCGTGGCCTTGGTGCCCTTTCTCATCGTCAGCGTGTTTTTTGTCATCATCGGCGTGACCATCATCCCCCGGGCTGGGCTGTTCGGGATCGTGTGGACGCTGATGGCCGCGTCCTTCGTGGTCATCGGGGTGATGAACCTGGTGCGGAAAAACGGCCCGGCCCACCGGGTGGCCTATGACCTGGATCCGGCGGAGGAAAACGAGCCGGTGATCGAGCATATGTTTTCCCACGAAATCCAGGACACGGACGGCCCGGACCAGACCCCCGGCTCCGGGCAAGCGCAGCCGGAGCCCTCCGTCCGCGGCCTGGACGCCCAGGGGCGGCTGGAGCAGCTCCAGCGCCTCCTGGACGCGGGGCTGGTCACCAGGGAGGAATACGAGGCCAAGCGGAAGGAAATCCTGCGGGAGCTCTGATTCCATAAAAAAGGCTCCCCTTGCGCAGGGGAGCCTTTGCTGCGCGGAAGTTTTTGAAAACCACCCTAATTGTCAATTGCAGAAGAAAGGTCAGCCATGGAGCAAAAGACAGTAACCATCTATACCGACGGGGCCTGTTCGGGAAACCCGGGGCCGGGGGGCTGGGGGGCCATCCTCCGCTACGGGGAGCACACACGGGAGCTCTCCGGGGGCGAGGCCCACACCACCAACAACCGCATGGAGCTTATGGGCGCCATCGCCGCCCTGGAGGCCC
>CALWOS010000061.1 GCA_944383185.1 uncultured Oscillospiraceae bacterium | reverse complement strand
ACCCTGGTCTCCTTCCTGACCCTGAACAAGAACGCCTCACAGCCGGTCAGCCAGATCAGCCAGCAGATGAACAGCATCGTCATGGCCATGGCGGGCGCGCAGCGCATCTTTGCTCTGATGGACGAGCAACCGGAGGAGGACAACGGCTATGTGGAACTGGTCCATGTCAGGGAAAATCCAGATGGCAGTCTCAGTGAGACCAGCGAGCGCACCAACGTATGGGCCTGGAAACACCCCCATCAGGCGGATGGAACGGTCACATACCAGAAGCTGGAGGGCGGCATCACCTTTGACGCTGTGGACTTTGGCTATGAGGAGGGCAAAATCGTCCTGCACAACATCAAGCTGTATGCGACGCCGGGGCAGAAGATCGCCTTTGTGGGCTCCACCGGCGCGGGCAAAACCACCATCACCAACCTCATCAACCGCTTCTACGACATTGCGGACGGCAAGATCCGCTATGACGGGATCAATATCAACAAGATCAAAAAGGGCGACCTGCGCCGCAGCCTGGGCATGGTGCTTCAGGACACCCATCTGTTCACCGGCACGGTGATGGACAACATCCGATATGGGCGGCTGGACGCCTCTGACGAGGAATGCGTCGCCGCGGCAATGCTGGCCAACGCGGACGGATTTATCCGCCGCCTGCCGGACAGCTATCAGACGGTCCTGACCGGCGACGGGGCGAACCTCTCTCAGGGCCAGAGGCAGCTGCTGGCCATCGCCCGCGCCGCCGTGGCCGATCCGCCGGTGCTGATTTTGGACGAGGCCACTTCCTCCATCGACACCCGGACGGAAAGCCTGGTGCAGCAGGGTATGGACAGGTTGATGTGTGGGCGCACCACCTTTGTGATCGCCCACCGCCTGTCCACCGTCAAAAATGCGGACTGCATCATGGTGCTGGAGCAGGGACGCATCATCGAGCGGGGCACCCACGATCAGCTCATTGCCGGGAAAGGGCGGTACTATCAGCTTTACACAGGAAATGCAATCCGCGCCTAGCACATGAACTCTGCGCTTCAGACAGGACCAAAAAGCAAAACAACAACGCGGCTGGACCATGTGGCATGGACTCAGCCGCGTTGTTCTTGTAAAGAGGGCCGGCGCCGCTTTTCTGCCGTTCAGGCAAGGTCGACGCTGCCGGTATTCTTCTGGTTGACGGCGTAGTAGGCCTTGCCGTCCTCGGGCTTCACATAGAGGTTCAGCTCCTTGATGGCAGAGATGCGGTGCCCCTCCGCCGCGTAGGCGGCCTTTACCTGCTCCACCAGGGCGGCGGTATCATACTCCTTGCCGTTATACTGGACAAAGACCTTTACGGCGCACTCCGCCGGGGCGGCCTTTGCCGCGGGAGCCTTCTTCTCCACAGGGGCCTTTTCCTGCTGCGCCTTCCCCGCGGTGGCCGCGGCGGCGTCCTTTTTCGTTTTCGTCATGACGATGTCTCCTCTCGGATGGTAATAATGCTTATCCGCGGCTCCATTGTCCGCGCCGGCGCATTTGCCGCCGGACCGGCGGAAACGCTCTCTTCCGGGCGTCGGAGCTTGCGGAACATACGGCGCCCCCGCCGGGCAGGCGGGGAAGCCATATGGGAAAGCCTTGCTGTGCATTATACTACACATCTTGTTCGAATTCAAGGGAATATACGCCTTCCCTGTGTCGATCCAGAAAAATTGTTGAAAAATTTTCGAAAAAGTTGGAGATTGCCGGCGCCCCCGGCGCTGTGATTTCATGGCCGTGCCGCTGAAACCGGCGTATAGGCGGTCCATATTTACGCGCAAAAAACAGGAATTGGCACTTGACAATCTGGCAGATGGCATATATACTGTGCATACGGTATATATACAGTAATAACACGAGGTGCATCCATGGACATCATCATTCGCAACAGCGCCGGCGTGCCCATCTATGAGCAGATCCTCCGGCAGATCCAGGGCCAGATCCTGTCGGGGGAACTGCGGGAGGGGGAGGCCCTCCCCTCCATGCGCCTGCTGGCCAAAGAGCTGCGGGTCTCCGTCATCACCACCAAGCGCGCCTATGAGGAGCTGGAGCGGGAGGGTTTTTTGGTGACGGTGCCCGGAAAGGGCTGCTTCGTGGCGGAGCAGAACCGGGAGCTGCGCCGGGAGGCGGTGCTCTGCCAGGTGGAGGAGCATCTGGCCAAAGCGGTGGAGGCCGCCGCGGCCGGGGGCGTCACCCAGGCGGAAGTGCAGGAAATTCTGGAGACTTTATATCAGGAGAATAAGGAAGAATAGCTATGGAAACTGCCATTGCATTGAAGGGACTGACCAAGCGCTACCCGGGCTTCACCCTGGGGCCTCTGGACCTGGAGCTGCCCGCGGGGGCCATTCTGGGCCTCATCGGGGAAAATGGGGCGGGAAAAACCACCACCATCAAGGCCATGCTGGGCCTCACGGCGCCGGACGGCGGAGAGGTGCGCCTGCTGGAGCGGAGCGCCCAGGAGGCCAAAGAGGACATCGGCGTGGTACTGGACGAGTGCTTTTTCCCCGGGGATATGCAGGTCAAGCATGTGGACGCGGTACTGCGCCATGTGTTCCGCCGCTGGGACGCGGCCCTTTTCACTCGGCTTCTGGCGCGCTACGGCCTGGAGGGCGAAAAGACGATCAAGGATCTGTCCCGGGGCATGCGCATGAAGCTGAGCCTGGCGGCGGCCCTGGCCCACCGGCCGAAACTGCTGATCCTGGACGAGGCCACCTCCGGCCTGGACCCGGTGGTGCGGGAGGGAATCTTGGACGACTTCCGGGACTTCGCTTCCCGGGAGGATCACGCCATCCTCCTGTCCAGCCACATTACATCGGACCTGGAACAGGTGGCAGACTATATCGCCTACCTTCACCGCGGAAAGCTCCTCCTCTTCGGGGAGAAAGACGCCCTGCTGGAGAGCCATGGCCGGCTGCTGTGCCGCCGGGAGGAGCTGGAGGCCCTGGACCGGGGCTTCCTGGTGGGCGTGCGCCGGGGGCAGTACTCCACGGAGGCGCTGATCCGCCGCCGGCAGGAATTTCACCGCCGCTACCCGCAGCTCACGGTGGAGCCGGCGACGCTGGAGGACATCATGGTGTTTACGGAAAAGGGGGAAGCGGTATGTGGGGATTGATCGTCAAGGACCTGCTGTGCCTGCGCAGGAGCTTGAAAGTGTACGCCATCGCCTTTCTGATCTATGGAGGACTTTGTCTCACAGGGATATGGCAGCCGGACTTCCTGGCCGCCTTCCTGGCGCTGATGGTGATGATGCTGCCTATGAGCATCTTCTCCTTGGACCAGATGAGTCGCTGGGAGGTCTACGGCCTCACCCTGCCGGTGCGCCGGGGACAGATCGTCCTGGCCCGGTATGTGCTGCTGCTGATGATGGCGGCGCTGGCTCTTGCCCTGGCCCTGGCGTTCGGAGTGGTGTTCCAGGTCCTGGGCAAAGCCGTGGATTGGGGCAGCTACCTCACCACCGCCTCCGTGACCATGGGGCTGGGATTGGTGGCGATGAGCGTGGTGACGCCGCTGATGTACGCCCTGGGGGCGGAACGGGGGCGCATCGCGCTCCTGGCCGTGATCGGCGGCGGCATGCTCCTGGGCTGGCTGTGGCTGAACGTCCTGGGGGGAGAGGCCTTTCTGGACCGGCTCCCGGATCCCAGCGGCGCGCTTTTGGCTGCTGTCCCGGTGCTGGCCCTGGCCCTGGGCGTGGCGCTCCAGGCCGTCTCCTATCTCATTTCCCTGGCCATTTACCGGAGGAAAGAGATATAAAGGCAATAGAAACGGAAAACCCGGTATGGCTTTGGCCATACCGGGTTTTCCATTTTGGGAATAGATATGTTACGCGTTGGCGCTGGTGCCGGAGTTATCCACAGCGGGCTCCTGGGCGCTCAGGAGGATCAACAGCTCCTGGAGCGTCCCGTCCTCGGTCCGGGCCAGCCGGATCAGGCTGCCGGCGGTGATGTCGTCCTGGGTGGCGGAAACAGGGGCGTCGCCCTCCATCTTCTGGATTGCCGCGTCGCCGATGGTCACGGTCTCGGTGGTCTCGCCCAAAGTAAGGCCGTCGGCGGTGTAGGTGGTCTCGTCCACTACGGTGCCCTCAGGGGCGGTATACAGCGTCACGGTGACGCCGGTATCATCCACGGAGACAACCTCCGCCAGGTCGTAAGTCAGCGTCTCCTGCGCGGGCGTCTCGGTCTCCGGCGCTTCGGTGGCCGGGGTCTCGGTCTCGGGTGTGTCGGTCACGGGCGCAGTGGTGTCAGTGGGAGCCGTGGTATCCTCGCTGCCGCCGGAGCACCCGGCAAATAGCCCCACGCACAGAAGCGCGGCCAGAGCCAGGCTGATGACTTGCATACGTTTCTTTTTCATTTTGCATAACCTCCTTATTGCGTTTGCAAATATCTGCGGCTGTGGAGGGGGCATCCCCACCCGGCCTCCCTGCCGCTGGCTCTAAGCTACGGCTTTTACTTAAAGGAAACCTTAAACGCCGGTAAACAGACTATGAATTTCCAAGCAAAAAAGCGGCATACCCGCAGAGGGTTGCCGCTTATGCCGGAAAGTTTTCCAAAAAGATGCAATTTCTTCAGAAAAAATGAAGTTCACCGGCGTTCAAACCGGGAAAAAAGGGCAGCATCCGCTTCGGCGTGCTCCACGCCCAGGGCGGCAAGGGAAGCGCTCTCCTGGCGGAAGCCTTCCGCCGGAGGCACGCAGCCGGCGCCCGCGTCGCTGCCGCAGGCCACGGACACCCCCAGGGCCGCCGCTTGGCGCAGGGCGGCATACTGCCGGTCCAGAATGCCTTGGAGCACAGCGTCCGGGAAAAGCCCCCGGCCCAGGAGATTGGCCACAGGGGTCAGGGTGGGCACCCAGAATGCCCCCTTCTCCCGCAGGAGGGCGAGGCAGCGCGCATCCATCCCGTAGCCGTGCTCCACGCTGCTCACCCCGGCCTCCAGGGCCAGGGCGATGCGCGCCGGCCCATTGACATGGGCCATGACGGCCAGCCCTTCCCGCCGGGCCAGGCGGCACAGTTTTTCCAGTTCCTCCCCCGTGGGGCCGCCGGGGGTGACGGCGCCGCCTTTGGCAAAATCCATAAGGCCGCTGACCATGACCTTGATGAAATCCGCCCCGGCCTCCGCCGCCCGGGCGACCAGGGCGGCGAGTTCCGGGAGCGTTTCGTAGCTCTGGCCGAAGGCCGCCCCATAGGCGCCCCGGCGGTGGATGGCGAAGGCGGGCGTCCGGTAGTCGATGCCGTATTCCGGCGCCAGCCGGGCCGCCAGGAGCGTCACGCCGAAGGGATCGCCCCCGTCCCGGTAGTGGGTCACCCCCGCCGCGGCCAGCGCCGCCAGCCTGGCGCGGATCACATCCTCCCGCGGGCCGCCGCGGTGGAGCGCGGAAGCCCGGCGCAGATCCACGCCGTCCAGAAAAATATGCCCGTGGCACTCCGCGGCCATGGCCATGGAACACCGCCCCCTTCGCGTTTTGTTTTGTCCATTATACGCCCTGGAGAATCTCCTTGTAAAGGCGCCCTTGTCAAGACCTGTGGGAGATGATATAACTAAAAGGAACTAACAAACTTCCGGGGGAGGAACGCGGCGTGGACCGGGAAGAACTGATGGAGCTGGCCATGGATTTGGGCTACCGGCTCCAGGAGAGCGGGGCGGAGATCTACCGGGTGGAGGAATCCATCAACCGCCTTTTTTCCGCCTACGGCGTCCAGGGGGACGTGTTCGCGGTGAACAACTGCATCATCCTCACCATCTCCGGGGACGGGGAGGCGCCTTTGACCCGGATGCGCCGGGTCCCGGCCCACGACACCAATCTGGATATGGTGGAGGCCTACAACGCCGTCTCCCGAAAGCTGTGCGCCGAAACCCCGGACTACGCCGCGGCCAAGGAGCTGCTCCGGCAGCCCCGGCGGAACACCCAGGCCTACTCTCCCCTGGCGGTGCTTCTGGGGGCGTTTTTAAGCGCCGCGGCCTTCTGCATGTACAACCAGGCCGGCCCCCTGGACGGGCTTTGGGCAGGATTTTGCGGCACTGCCGCCGCCTGGATCTACATCCATCTGGGAAAGCGCCAGGTGAACGCCTTTTTCCGCGTCATCCTGGCCAGCTTTTCCATTTCCATTCTGGCGACGGCCCTGCAGGCGGCGGGCGTGCTGAAAAATCTGGAGGCGGTCACCCTCGGCGGGCAGCTCCTGCTGCTGCCGGGCCTGGTGTTCACCAACTTCATCCGGGACATCATCAACGGGGACACCAACGCGGGGCTCAGCAAGATGGTGGAGGCCCTGCTCATCGCCGCGGCCCTGGCCGGCGGCGCGGCCCTGGCCCTGATCCTGGCGGGGCGGCTCTTTCCCGGGGCACGCCCGGAAACAGTCCTCACGGCCCACCCGCTCCCGCTGCGCTGCCTTTTCATGGGGCTGACGGGCGTGGGCGTCTGCCTGCTTTACAATGTCCACGGCCCCGGCATCATCTTCTGCTGTCTGGCCGCCGCGGCGGGCTGCCTGGCCAATCTGGGCGCGGAGGCCCTGGGCGCGGGGGCTTACGGCAGCAGCCTGGCCGCAGCGGTTGCCATCTCCGCCTACGCGGAGATCATGGCCCGGATACGGAAGTGCCCCGCCATCAGCTATCTGGTGGTGGCCATGTATCCCCTGGTCCCCGGCTCCGGGCTCTATCGGGCGCTGACCTATGCTCTCCAGGGGGAGAGCCAGCTTTTCCTGTCCACCGCGCTGCGGGCCATCGCCGTAGCCGGCTGCCTGGCCGCGGGCATGGTGGCCGTTTCGTCCCTGGTACGGCTGCATGGGACGTTTGCCAATCCGAGAAAGGGGCGCTAGAAAACCATGAGCTATGACACCATATTGCTGGACGCGGACATGACCCTCTTTGATTTTGACCGCTCGGAACACGAGGCCCTGTGCCGGGTCCTGAACGCCCGGGGCTGTCCCACGGATAAGGAGACCACGGACGCCTATGTGCGCATCAACTGGGCCCTCTGGGACGACTACGCCAAAGGCCGCGTCACCCAGGAGGAGATCGGCCCCCGGCGGTTCCAGGCGCTTTTTGCCCTGCTGGGCGCAGAGGCCGATCCCGAGGCGTGCAACCGGGAATATCAGGCGGCCCTGGCCGAGTGCGGCTACCTGCTGCCGGGGGCGGAGGACTTCTGCCGCCGCCTTTTCCATGCGGGAAAGACTCTGGCCATCGCCACCAACGGCATGCCCGTGTCCCAGTGGGGCCGTTTCCGCCGCTCCGGGCTCCAGCCCTACATCCGGCGGATGTTTGTCTCCGGGGAGATGGGCTGCCGGAAGCCGGAACGGGCGTACTTTGAAAAGATCTTTGCAGAGCTCCCCGTGCCGGACAAGCGCCGCTGCGTGATGATGGGGGACAGCTTCCCCTCGGACATCCAGGGGGGCGTGAACGCGGGGATCGACACCATCTGGTACAACCCCAACCGCTGGCCGGGCCACGAGACGCTCCGGCCCACCTATGAGGTCTACAGCTACCAGGAGGCCCTGGAGCTGCTATTATAGCTTTTATTGTAAAAGGCTGTGCCTTCTTTGAAAAAGAGAGCACATTCCGCTTCGCGCAGATTTTGTCCACTGCAATAGGAAGGAGACGCTGACCATGCCCAGCTATATCATGGCTTTGGACCAGGGCACCACAAGCTCCCGGGCCATTCTCTTCGACCAGGAGCAGAACATCGCAGCCCTGGCTCAGCACGAGTTTGCCCAGCTCTATCCCCGGGAGGGCTGGGTGGAGCATGATCCCATGGAGATCTGGTCCAGCCAGTACGCGGTGATGATGGAAGTGATGGCCAAGTCCGGCGTCTCCCCCCGGGACATTGCCGCCATCGGCATCACCAACCAGCGGGAGACCACCATCCTCTGGGACAAGGCTACGGGCCGGCCCATCTACAACGCCATCGTCTGGCAGTGCCGCCGCACGGCGCCCCAGGTGGACGCCCTTTTGGAGCAGGGCCTGGGGGAGCATATCCGCGCCGTCACGGGCCTGGTACCGGACGCCTACTTCTCCGCCACCAAGATCCAATGGATCTTGGATCAGGTCCCCGGCGCCCGGGAGCGGGCCCGGAAGGGGGAGATCCTCTTCGGCACTGTGGACACCTGGCTCCTCTGGAAGCTCACCGGCGGTGCCGTCCATGCCACGGACTATACCAACGCCTCCCGCACCATGCTCTATGACATCCACCGCCTGTGCTGGGACGACACGCTCCTGGAGGCGCTGGACATACCCCGGGCCATGCTGCCGGAAGTGCGCCCATCCAGCGCCGTCTATGGGTATACGGAGCTCCAGGGCGTCCGGGTACCCATCGCGGGCCTGGCCGGGGACCAGCAGGCGGCCCTGTTCGGCCAGTGCTGCTTTGACAAGGGCGACGCCAAGAACACCTACGGCACCGGCTGCTTCCTTTTGATGCACACCGGGAAGGAGGCCTGCGTGAGCGCCAACGGCCTGGTGACCACCATCGCCGTCGGCCTGGACGACGGCGTGGAGTACGCCCTGGAGGGCAGCGTCTTTGTGGGCGGCGCGGTGATCCAGTGGCTCCGGGACGAGATGCGCTTTTTCTCCTCCAGCCCGGACGCGGAGTACTACGCCCAGAAGGTGCCGGACACCGGGGGCGTGTATCTGGTGCCGGCCTTTACGGGCTTGGGCGCGCCCTATTGGGACATGCGGGCCCGGGGCTGCATCGTGGGGCTTACCCGGGGCACCACCCGGGAACATATCATCCGGGCCGCCCAGGAATCCATCGCCTTCCAGGTGGCGGAGCTGGCCCACGCCATGGAAAAGGACACCGGCGCGCCCCTCACCGCCCTGAAGGCCGACGGCGGCGCCAGCCGGGACGCCTTCCTCATGCAATTCCAGGCGGACATCCTAGATCGGGAGGTGCTGCGCCCGGTGGTCCGGGAGACCACCGCCCTGGGTGCAGCCTACCTGGCGGGCCTCGCCGTGGGGCTGTGGAAGGACCGGGACGAGCTCCGCCGCCTGTGGAAGTGCGACGTGGCCTTCCGCCCCAATATGGACGAGCCGCGCCGCGCCGCCGCCCTGACCCAGTGGCGCAGGGCCGTGGACCGCGCCCGGAACTGGGCCGACTGAAAAAGGCATCTTTCGGCAGATAGCACAAAATGCCCCGGCCTTCCGCCCCCGGATATGGCCTGGGGCATAAAATCTCCCCTGGAAGAAAAATTCATATTGACTTTTCCCCCTGCCATGGTGCATGATTAAAGGTAAGAGTATCGGAACGAGATGAATAATCATTCAGAAATGCAGGTGATTTACCCATGAAAACCGGATATCTCGTGCTGGAAAACGGAACTATATTCAAAGGCTTTCGTTTCGGCGCGGACGTGCCCGCTGTGGGCGAGTTGGTGTTCACCACCGGTGTTTGCGGCTATGTGGAGACCCTCACCGACCCCAGCTACGCGGGACAAATCATCATGCAGACCTTTCCCCTCATTGGCAACTATGGCATCATTGCCGCCGATTTTGAGGGGAATTGTGCTGCAAGGGGCTATATTGTCAGGGAGTGGTGCGACACTCCCTCTAATTTTAGGTCCGGCGGGGATGTGGACGCCTTCCTGAAGGAGCGTGGCGTACCGGGCCTCTGGGGCCTGGACACCCGGCAGCTCACCCGCATTCTGCGGGAGGCCGGGGTGATGAACGCCATGATCTGCGACGAGGTCCCGGCGGACCTGACGCCGGTGAAAACCTATCGGGTCTCCGGCGTGGTGGCCCAGGTGAGCAGCAAGGTCCCCCAGACCTACGCCCCTGAAGGAGAGCGGCGCTACCGCGTCGCCCTGATGGACTATGGCTACAAGCGCAGCATCCTCAGGGAACTGCGCGCCCGTGGCTGCGAAGTGACGGTCTATCCATACGACACCCCGGCGGAGACGGTCCTGGCCGCCGACCCGGACGGCATCATGCTCTCCAACGGCCCCGGCGATCCCCAGGAGAACACCTACAGCATCCAGCAGCTCCGGCTGCTGCTGGGGAAAAAGCCCATTTTCGCCATCTGCCTGGGGCATCAGCTCCTGGCTCTGGCCGCCGGGGGAAAGACGGTGAAGCTCAAATACGGCCACCGGGGCGGCAACCAGCCCGTGCGGGAGCTGGGCACAACCCGGACTTATATCACCAGCCAGAACCACGGCTACGCCGTGGTAGCCGAGAGCCTCGCCGGCACGGCACGGCCCTGGTTCGCCAACAACAACGACGGCACCTGCGAAGGTTTGGAGTACCCGGGCCTGGATGCTTTTACCGTCCAGTTCCACCCGGAGGCCTGTTCCGGGCCCCGGGACACGGGATTTTTGTTTGACCGGTTTCTTGCCCATATGGGAGGTGAGCGCTGATGCCCCTGGATACAAGTATCAAAAAAGTTTTGGTGATCGGTTCCGGCCCCATCGTCATCGGCCAGGCTGCGGAGTTTGACTATGCCGGCACCCAGGCCTGCCGGGTGCTGAAAGAAGCGGGGATCGACGTGGTGCTGGTAAATTCCAACCCCGCCACCATCATGACCGACCAGGCCATGGCGGATGAGATCTACCTGGAGCCTCTGAACCTGGACACCGTCAAGCGCATTATCATAAAAGAAAAGCCCGACAGCCTCCTGGCCGGGCTGGGCGGGCAGACGGGCCTCACCCTGGCCATGCAGCTGAGCAAGGACGGCTGGCTCCAGGCCCATGGCGTCCGCCTCCTGGGCACCGACGCCCACGCCATCGACAAGGCGGAGGACCGGCAGCTTTTCAAGGAAACCATGGACAAGCTCCACCAGCCCACCATTCCCTCGGACATCGCCAACGATCTGGACACGGCCCTCGCGGTGGCGGAACGGATCGGCTACCCGGTGATCATACGCCCCGCCTTCACCCTGGGCGGCGGGGGCGGCGGCGTGGCCCATAACGCTGAGGAGATGCACGTCATCGCCCAGACGGGCCTGGACGCCTCCCCCATCACCCAGATCCTGGTGGAGAAGTACATCTTCGGCTGGAAAGAAATTGAGTTCGAGACCATGCGGGACCGCGCCGGGAACGTCATCGCCATCTGCTCCATGGAGAACGTGGACCCTGTGGGCGTCCACACCGGGGACAGCATTGTGGTGGCGCCGGCCCTGACCCTGGCCAATCCCGAGTATCAGATGCTCCGCTCCGCTTCTCTGGAGATCGTCCAGGAGCTGGGCATCGTGGGCGGTTGTAACTGCCAGTTCGCCCTGAACCCGGACAGCTTTGAGTACGCGGTCATCGAGGTGAACCCCCGGGTGAGCCGCTCCTCCGCCCTGGCCAGCAAGGCCACAGGCTATCCCATCGCCAAGGTCACCGCCAAGCTGGCCCTGGGCTATACCCTGGACGAGATCCGCAACGACGTCACCGGCAAAACCTGCGCCTGCTTTGAACCCACCGTGGACTATGTGGTGGCCAAGTTCCCCAAGTGGCCCTTCGACAAGTTCCCCACCGCCAGCCGGAAGCTGGGCACCCAGATGAAGGCCACCGGCGAGGTCATGTCCATCGCCCCCAGCTTTGAAATGGCCATCATGAAGGCCGTCCGGGGGGCGGAGATCGGCCTGGATACCCTGAACGCCCCGCCCCTGGACGAGGCGCCTCTGGAAGAGCGCCTGGCGCGTATGGATGACCGGCGCCTCTTTACCATCTTCGAGGCCCTGAAGGCCGGGTACACCGTCGAGCGCATCCACGCCGTAACCCGGATCGACCCCTGGTTCCTCAACAAGCTCAAGAAGCTGGCGGACTTTGAAGGGCGCATCGCCGGCGGCATGGACGCGGACGGCTACCTTCTGGGCAAAAAACTGGGCTACACGGACGAGGCCCTCCGGCGCATCTCCGGCATGGCGGAGCTTCCGGCGCACCGGGACGCGGTGTACAAAATGGTGGACACCTGCGCCGCGGAATTTGACGCGGAGACCCCCTATTTCTACTCCACCTTTGACACGGAGTGCGAGTCCCGGGCCTTTCCCAAGACCGGCAAGCCCCGGATCATCGTCCTGGGCTCCGGCCCCATCCGCATCGGCCAGGGCATCGAGTTCGACTACAGCTCCGTCCACTGTGTCTGGACCCTGCAGGAGCAGGGCTATGAAGTGGTCATCATCAACAACAACCCCGAGACCGTCTCCACGGACTATGACACCGCCGATCGGCTCTATTTCGAGCCCCTGTGCCCCGAGGACGTGATGCACGTCATCCGGGCGGAGGACCCGGTGGGCGTAGTGGTGGCCTTCGGCGGCCAGACGGCCATCAAGCTCACCAAATTCCTGGACGAGAGCGGCATCCCCATTTTCGGCACCTCCGCCGAGGGTATCGACATCGCCGAGGACCGGGAGCGCTTTGACGCGCTGCTGGAACAGCTTCATTTCCGCCGGCCCAAGGGCCTCACCGCCCTGACCCTGGAGGACGCTCTCCGGGACGCGGAAAGCCTGGGCTATCCCGTCCTCCTGCGCCCCAGCTATGTCATCGGCGGGCAGAACATGACCATCGCCCACAACGCGGACAACGTGCGCACCTATATGGAGCGCATCCTCCGCCAGGGCATTGAAAACCCCGTGCTGGTGGACAAGTACATGATGGGCACGGAGCTGGAGGTAGACGTGATCTCCGACGGGGAGGATGTGCTCATCCCCGGCATCATGGAGCACGTGGAGCGGGCCGGCGTCCACTCCGGGGACTCCATTGCCGTGTACCCCCCCTACAACCTCAATGACCGGATGCTCCGAACCATCGTGGAGACCTCGGAAAAGCTGGCCCTCTCCCTGGGTACCAAGGGGCTGGTGAACATCCAGTATCTCATCTACGAAGGCCAGCTCCACATCATCGAGGTAAACCCCCGGGCCAGCCGCACCGTGCCCTATATCAGCAAGGTCACCGGCGTGCCCATGGTGGACCTGGCCTCCCGGGTGATGATCGGCCAGAAGCTCTCCGGCATGGGCTACGGCACCGGGCTCTACCAGGCCCCGCCCTACTACGCGGTGAAGGTGCCGGTGTTCTCCTTTGAAAAGCTCTCCGACGCCCACTCCGCCCTGAGCCCGGAGATGAAGTCCACGGGTGAGGTCCTGGGCCTGGGCAAGACCCTCAACGAAGCGCTCTTCAAAGGGCTCACCGCCGCGGGCTTTCAAATGCAGCACCCCGGCCCGGGCAAGGACGTGGGCATTCTCATCAGCGTCAACCGCCGGGACCAGATGGAGATCGTCTCCCTGGCCCGGAAGTTCGCCGACATGGGCTTTTCCCTGTACGCCACGGACGGCACCGCCGCGGTGATCTCCGCGCTGGGCGTCCATGTGGAGATCGTGGGCAAGCTGGGCCGGGACAACCGGGTTTTCCAGCTCCTGGAGAGCGGGAAGATCGGCTACATCATCCTCACCGGCAGCACGGAGCCGGAGTATATCCGGGACTTCATCCATCTCAACCGCCGGGCGCTCCAGCTGTCCATCCCCTGCCTGACCAGCCTGGATACGGCCAATGTGCTGGCAGACACCCTGGCCAGCCGTTTCACGGCCCTGAACACGGAGCTGGTGGACATCAACCACCTGCGGGCCCAGCGCCAGGTGCTGTGCTTTGCCAAAATGCAGGGCACACAGGACGACTATATCTTCTTTGACAACCGGGACGGGTCCATCCTCTGCCCGGAGAGCCTGTGCGTCAGCCTCCTGGACCGGCACCAGAGCATCGGCGGCAACGGCATCGTCCTCATCGAGGAATCCCAGGTGGCGGACGCGAAAATGCGCATCTACAACCGGGACGGCACGGAAGGCCAAGTGGCCGGCAACAGCATCCGCTGCATGGCCAAATACCTCTACGACAAGGGCATTGTGAAAAAAGAGGAAATGACCATCGAGACCGGCACGGGACTGTGCCGCATCCAGGTCTACACCCGCAACGGCTTTGTCACTTCCGCCAGCGTCCATCTGGGCAAAGCGCTCCTGCGGCCGGAGCAGGTTCCCGTGACTCTGCCCGGGGACAAGGTGGTGGACCGCCCCGTGACCATCGGCGGGCAGGAATACCGTGTCACTTGCTGCAACGTGGGCAACCCCCACTGCGTGGTGTTCTGTCCCAATGTGGAAGCGGTGAATCTTGAAGCCATTGGCCCCCTCTTTGAGCACGCGCCCATCTTCCCGAAGCGGGTGAACACGGAGTTTGTCCGGGTGGTGAACTCCGGCACGGTGAAGATGCGGGTCTATGAGCGGGGCAACGGCGAGACCTACGCCTGCGGCACCGGCGCCTGCGCCGCAGTCATCGCCGCGACGGAAAACGGTTTCCTCCAGAAGGGCCGGGACATCACTGTGAAAGTCAAAGGCGGCGACCTCACTGTCCTCTACACCGAGGACGACGTGGTCCTCACCGGGGACGCCGTCATGGTCTGCGAGGGCTGGGTGGAGCTTTGAGTCCTCCCCCGCATCCAACGCTGTAGCTTCCCGTATGAAACTCCGGCAAAAATATACCGCAGCAGAATACCCCCCGGCGTAGGCGGGCCGCCTGCGCCAGGGGGTATTGTGATCCGATCCGGTTTCCGCATCCTTGCGGAATGGGAGCAAAGCGGAAGCTAAATGCCAAATTCCTTTGCGTACTGGACAACGCCTGAAACAGCGCACGCGTGATCCACGAGTTTGCAGGCCATGAAGTTTTCACCGGGAACATCAAAGGGCGGGAAAATTCCATACGCCTTTGCGGGCAGATAGCCAAATCGGGAATAGTACGTTTCGCTGCCCAAAACAACGGAATACGCATAGCCCAACGCCCGCGCTTTATCATGCCCGGCCCGAACCAAAGCAGCGCCTATCCCCTGCCCTTGATACGCGGGCAGGACCGAGAGCGGAGCCAGCGCCAGCTGGACGCTCTCTCCGATCTTAAGCCGGGTAAACATGATATGCCCCGCAATTTCTCCGGCAATTTCCGCAACCAAAGCCAATTCCGGAATATAAGCGCCGCCCAGACGCAATGCGTTTACCAGATCCTGCTCATTGCCGTCCGCGTGTTCCGCGCTGTCAAACGCGGCCTTTACCAAAACGGTAATCTTTTGAAAATCATCGGGGCATTCCTTCCGAATTACCATGTCCCTGCGCCTCCCTTGCCTGGGTTCATACATTTTGTGATCCGTGTACATATTTTTTGCGCTGCGGGCCTGTCGCGCCCCGCGCGTCTGCCCTGCAGGCCCGTGCCGCGGAGCGCAGCGCACGGCCATGCGTTTGTGTCTCTGCATAGCAAAAGCGGACAAGAGGTTTTGGTCTCTTGCCCGCTTTTTGGTACAGCTTGTCTACCGGAGGTTCTTACTTGAGCTCCACCTTGGCGCCCACGGCCTCCAGCTTGGCCTTGAGTTCCTCGGCCTCGTCCTTGGAGACGGCTTCCTTGATCTTGGCGGGCACGCCCTCCACCAGAGCCTTGGCGTCGGCCAAGCCCAGGCCGGTGATGCCGCGGACTTCCTTGATGACCTTGATCTTCTCGGCGCCGAAATCGGTCATGACCACGTCGAACTCGGTCTTCTCCTCCACGGCGGCGGCAGCGGCGCCGGCGGCGGGGGCGGCAACAGCGGCGGCGGCGGAAACGCCGAACTCCTCCTCCAGCGCGTGGACCAGCTCAGCCAGCTCCAGCACGGAAAGGGCCTTCACTTCTTCGATCATAGCGGTAACTTTCTCGCTAGCCATTTTGAATTCCTCCTAATTTTAAAAAGTGTGTCTTCCCTGCTTACTCAGCGGCAGGGGCTTCGGCGTCCGCCACGGGGCCGCCGTTCTTCTGCTCGGCGATCTGGTTGAGGACCACCGCCAGGCTGGTGATGGGAGCCAGGAAGGTGCCCAGGACCTTGGCATACAGGGCATCCTTGGAAGGCAGAGCGGAGATCTCCTCCATCTCGGCGTCGGACAGGATCTTGCCGTCCATAAATCCGGCCTTGATGGTGAAGAGGTCGCCCAGCTTCTTGGAATACTCGCCGATGACACGGAAGGGCGCGATGGGGTCGCCGGTGGTGGTGGCCAGAGAAGTGGTGCCATTGAGGATGGGATCCAGCTCCTGATAGCCCACCTTGTCGATTGCGAAGCGGACCAGGGTGTTCTTGACCACGGAATACTCCACATCCGCTTCCCGCAGGGCGCGTCTGAGCTCGGTGTCCTGGGCAACGTTGATGCCCTTGTAGTCCACGAAGACGCCCGCGCTGGCGGACTGGATCCGCTCGGTCAAAGCAGCCACGACGGCCTGCTTCTCGCTGAGGACTTTTGCGTTAGGCATATAGGGTTTCACCTCCACGGGATTTTGTCCGCGCCCAAAAAAATCCCCATGTCCGCAGACATGGGGAGTGAAAGCAGCTAAAAACTAGATGCCATTCCTCGGCAGGATTTACGGCACGGAGGCCACCTGCTGTCTTTGGAGCGCCAGAATATAATACACGACGCACCCCGCTTTGTCAAGAGGTTTCGGGGAAATTCAGCAGAAATCCTCACTGCTTGCTTCGTTCTCCGGCGTTTCCTCTGCGCCGCAGCACAGCGCGCGGCGCGCCGTGCCGATGAACTTCACCATCACGGGGATATAGCTGGCCAGGAAGGCGGCGCCCGCGGCGCCCATGGCGATCCAGCGGTCCCGCTTCCGGAGGGGCAGCGCCAGGCCCGCCAGCATGCCGGCGGCAAACAGGCACAGCTTCACCAAAGCCAGGTCCCGCCAGGTAGCGCAGCGCAGCCAGGCGTCGGCACAGGAAAACAGCTTCTTCATTTTCTTCCGCTCCTTTCTCAGGTCAGGCCCAAAGGGGCCGCGTGTTCCCCTTTACGCCTTGTGGTCGCAGCCCAGGACGTGGATGAGCTTGTGCTTGACCAGCTCCTTGATGTTGGCCCGGGCGGGCTTCAGGTACTGCCGGGGGTCAAAGTGGTCGGGATG
>CALWOS010000060.1 GCA_944383185.1 uncultured Oscillospiraceae bacterium | reverse complement strand
CCGCTGCCACCAGAGGACTTGTAGCTGTACTTGTAGGTAAAGGTTATCTTCTGACCGGCCTCATCCTTAACATTGTCCAGTGTATAGCTGCCGTTGGCGGTAGAGACTTTACCGGAGGGGCCGATCTCACCGTCGGCTACCGCAAACTCACTGTACACCACGCCGCCGGAGGTCAGGGTAATGGTGGGTGCGACAGATGCATTACCACCAGAAGTTTTCGCGTGCAGGGTCACGGTGCCGCTGTTGGTGATGGTGCCGGTGCCAGCGATCGTACCCTCGGAGCCGACGCGCAGCAGGCCGCCATTATTGACGGTGAGCTTGCCACCTTCAGCAATCGTCATCGTGGAGTCGTTGGCAATGCGCAGCTGGCCGCTGACAGACAGCTCGGAATCGGCATCCAGGTTGACGTTCATGGGAACCGAATATGTTGCAACGGTCTTTACAGTAGTCCAATAGCCATCAGCGGGGACTTCAGCCTTCGCGCCGACAAAGTCAAGTGCAATGGCAAGGTCGGTTCCCAGAGTGCCGGTCTTGCTGATGTCGACATAGCCGTCATTGATTTGAATACTGCCGTCAGTGCCGCCAATCATGGCCGTACCGCCAATTTCCAGCGCACCGCCCTTTTCCACGCGAATGGTGCCGGAGCCACCTGCCACGGCAGTGAGCGCGGTAATGTCCACGGTCTGGCCATCGGCAATCACCAGGGTGCCGTTTACGGCCACGGTCAGGGTCTGCTCCGTGGTGGTCAGGATGCGGACAGTCTGGTCGCTGGTAGCAGCTTCCACAGCCCCGTCCAGGGTGTCATAGCCGCTGCCGCCGTCGATCATGGCCACAGCATTCCCGGCGTCGATGGTGCCGACAATATTGCCAGACAGGGTGTTGGTAGTGCCAGTCTTGGTATTCAGCGCGATCTCGTCGTTCGTGCCGGTGACTTTCAGCGTCGCGCCTACGGGCACGTGCAATCCACCGGTGGCTTTTTCTCCCAGAACCACAGCGGCGCTGTTATAGTTTTCCTCCGTCGCGCAATCTGTTACAGTCACAGTGCTGCCAGCCTGAATGTCCAGTTTTCCGTTTTCGTCGTTGATACTGATGCCACGCCTGCCGGTGTTGGAAACGCTCACAGTGGAGTTTTCTTCCAGGGTGAGGGAGCTGACGCTCATGCCGTGCATAACGCAGCCTTCAACAGTGATGCTGGAGCTGTCTTTTACTGTCCAGTAACCGCCCTGGGAGAAATTGCCGCCGATGTTGCCCGCCGTGATGGTGGAGTTCTCAACCGTGATTTCAGCGCCAACGACCTGGACGACAAACGCGTTGGACAAGCCGCTCAGATTCAACATGGAATTTGTAATTGCCAGCTTTGCACCGTCCCAAATATTGAAAGCGTCGCCCACGGACTTGTCGTTGTAAGCTCTGCCGTTGATCGTGAGATCAACACCGTTCAGCGTCAGGGTTACTTCGTCAGTCTCGCCTTTCTCACCGATGTTGAAGACTTGGTTTCTGGTAGTGTCTTCGTCCTCCGGGACGGTAAGGGTGATGCTGTGGCCGTTGCCGTTAATGGTGACATTTTTCTGCACGTCCAGGAGGGTCATTTCGCCGGTGGAATCATTGGCAGCGGTGCCCACATTTTCATCGGTGATATTCGCCAGCAGGGTAATAGTGCCGCCGCTGCCCTCGTTGGCGGCAGCGATGGCTCCGGTGAGGGTCTCATAACCCTTGCCGTTCATCAGGGCCACATAGTTGCCGTCGGGATACTCTTTGTTCCCAACCGTGCTGTTGATAATGGTGGCGTCTTCGGGTGCAGTGCCGGTGACCGTGCTATCCAGGATGGCCACGTTGCCGTTCTCACTGGATGACACATTGCCCTTGACCGTTGCACTATCGGAGATCACCACAGCGCCAGCCGAGTCATTCTTCACATTACCGTCAACCGTAGCACCGGCCACATTCAGGTCGCCCGCGGTGGTCTGGTTGATGACATTGCCGGTGACGGTGCCGCCGTTGATGTCCAGGCTGGTGTTGCCGCCATCTTGAGAAGTCGTGCCCTGCGTGACATTGGAAATCTTAACAATATCACCCTTTACCTGGGCATTGACAACGACGGAAGTCGAGGTCTCCGAATAATTGAAGGTAGCCTCAATGGGATTGCCCGTAGCAGGGTCATTGAATTTCTGCTCCGATGTCTGCGCCATGTTCTTGTCGGAGACAACAATGGTGGGATAAACATTGTTGTCCGAACGTTCGGCAGTATTCTCAATCACGGCTCTGCCGGACACATTTACTTTGATATCGCCCACATAGCCGTTGCCAGCCTTGCCTACCACGATGGCGCCAGTGGTTCCGCCACTGCCGCCGGAAATCAAGTCTTCGTTGTTGCCCACAGCAGTGCAGGTGATGGTACCGCCAGTGACATTCAGCTCACCGGCACAAATGCGGATAGCCTGGGCAGCGGAAATTGAGCCGCCGGAGATGTTGGTCACACCGATGGAAGGCAGATACATGCCGGTGCCCGCGCCAGCGTGGTCTTTGATCTCACCGGCAGTCATGTTGACGGTGAAGCCCGCACGGGTGCCGGAACTGGCGTTGCCGGCAATGCCCTGTTCGGCAATGATGGTGCCGCCGCTGATGTTGACCACCAGCTTGCTGTTGTCCACCGTGCTCAGATCGCCATTCTGAATGCCGGGGCCCATCACGCAGACGCCCCAAATCTCAGCGTCCACCGTACCGCCCTCGATGTTGCAGACGATATTGCCAGACACAGAATCTTGGCCGTTCCACGCAGTGTTGTACACGCCGGTCTCGCCCTTTACGGTGCCGCCTTTGACAGTGAGCGTACCCATGTTGAACACAGCGTTGCCACCGTCAACAAAAGTATTCTCAATGGTGCCGGCCTCAAGAATCAGCGTACCTCCTGAAAAGACTGCGCAGGTATTTTCACCGTTGGAAGTAATTTTACCGTTTTTGTCCTTACTGCGGTCTGTCACGGTTACGGTAACGCCTTGCTCTGCATCCAATCTCGACAAAGTCAAGATATGACCGTTGAGATCCAATGTTACGGATTTACTTGGTGCCACTCCGGTGCTCAGCGTCACATCATCCGTCAGGGTGATGACACCGTTTACGGCATCCGGCAGGCTCTCTCCCGTCGCGAATGCCGCGGCTGGCAGCAGGCTCAGTATCATAATGACCGTAAGAGCTGCTGCCAAAAGTTTTCTCTTCATTTGATTCACTCCTTACATATTTTGTCGTGTTGTATTCCGGGTATTTTGCGCTAATGTGATTATACTCTATATATAAGTTATAGTCAAGATATAGAGTATGCTACCCTGTTGTGGGTGATCCAACATGATAAGCTATCGTCCGTTCTATGAAACGCTCTTTCAAAAAGGTGTCACGGAATATCACCTTATTTTCAAGGAGGGCGTTACCGCCAACACGCTCCACCGCATGAAGCACGGCAAGCCCATTACCACCACCACCTTAAATACCCTCTGCGAGATTCTCTCGTGCCGCGTGGAGGATATTCTGGAATACGTGCCCGACGAGGGCTGAGCAGACAGCCGGGGATCGAAAGCGGTATCCCTGTGGGCTTCACCCACAGGGCAAAAGGGGTACCCCTTTTGCCGCAGCTCGATGTCGCGTAAATTTTATCACACTCCGGCCCGGATTGCCACTGTTATTATGCAACTTCATCTTCATTTTGTACAAAAATTCTCCGGCCCATGGGTTACCTCATGGGCCGGAGGTTTTTTTCAGCGCGTGCCGCGGCGAAGGCGGCGGCCTCCCGGAGCCAGGCGAGGACCTCCCCGTCCAGGTCCCCGGCGCTCCCGATGAGGATGTGGTGGGTCCAGCGCCCGGGATAAGCCTCCACGGCGGCGTCGATCCGGGGCGAATCCAGCCGGTAACCGAGGCCGAAGGTGAGGGTGATGAAGTCCTTGGGCCGATCCTTGGCCCGGCGCACAGGGGTGAAGGACACCGCCCCGAAGATGTACCTGCGGATGAGGGAAATCTGGGTCTTTTTCACCTGGATTTCCACTTCGCCCAGCTCCGGCAGCTTCTCCCGGAGGGCCAGGTAGAGGGGCAGCGCCCCCGCCTTCCCCTGAAAAAACAGCACTTCCTCCTGCCGCAATGCCTCCATGGCGCGCGCCCCCTTTGGCCGTTGTTTCCTTCAGTATAGCCCATAGCGCGGCGTTCCGCAAGGGCGCGGCGGCCATTTTCTCACTCCTGGCGGGTGCGCTCCACCAGGGAGTACTTCTGGGCGGCGCGGCTGCTGGCCAGGGGGATCACCAGGCCCAGGAGAGCGAACAGCGGCAGCACCGCGGCGATGGGCCAGAGGGTGAAGCGGTAGGTGAAAAACCAGAACACGCGGCCGACGGCGGGGCCCAGGAAGGGGGAGACGGCCAGGATCAGCGCCAGTGCCAGGAGCGCCGCCCCCACCGTGTAGAGCAGGCCCTCCAGGGCCAGCATGGTCTTGAGCTGCCGGGTTGTCATGCCGATGGACTGGAGCACCGCCAGCTCCCGCCGCCGGGCGGCGATGCCGGTGAAAATGGCGTTGAAGAAGTTGAGCACTCCCACCAGCCCCACGATGAAGCTCAGCGCGCCACCCAGAAGCAGGAACATGGAGCGGAAGCTCTCAAACTCCCCGGCGTAGGTGGCCTTGCTCTCATAGTCCAGCTCCGGGTTCACGTTCTCCGTGTAGTCCGTCAGGAAGGCCTCCATGGCGGGGTTGGCCTCGTCGGTGGTGTCAAAGGCGTAGTACATGACGCTGTCCGTGCCCGTATCCTGGACAAAGGTCTGGTCGTTCATCACAAACTCGTCCGCGCCGTAGTAGCGGTAGCTCAGGGCGGAGGGCACCGTCACCAGGGCGGCCACGGTGTAGTCCACGTCCCGGTATTTTGTGGGGCGGCTCACCCAGTTGGTCCCGTCGGGCACGTCCTCCAGGGTGGCCCAGACCTCGCCGGTGTCCGGGTCATAATACTCGGTCTCCTCCACATACCGGAGGGTGACCGTGTCCCCCAGCCGGGCCCAGTGGGAGTCCATCTCCGCGTTGCCGTAGTCGTCCTCGGCGTAGACGGCGGCGATGGCCCGGCTGCCCGGCTCATACAGGGCCGAGAGATCCCCCTCCAGGACCGTCAGGTGGTCCAGGGCGAAGGCGCTCATGCCGGAAATCTGGACGCGGGCGGCCAGCAGCCCCGCCTCGTTCCGGTCCGTGAGGCGGATGAGGTTGTCCAGCTGCTCGGGGTCATAATAGAACTGGTTCGCCTGCCGGAAATAGTCCTCGGTGACATATTCCAGCATGCCGCCCGTCCGCCCGTAGACCACGCCGCTGTCCGTGATGCCGCCCTGGGCGGCAATGTCGTCCATGGCGGACTGGGGCAGGCCCATGTCCGCGCTGAAGTCATCGCTGGTCTGGAACTTTGCCGCGTTGGCCACGATGAAGTCGCTGGCGGTAAAGTTGGAGACATATTTGTCCATGTCAAAGCTGCCGGTAAAGGTCACCGTCAGCGTGAGCAGCACCACCGCCAGGGCCAGGGACAAAATGGTGACCGCCGTCTTGCTCCGGCTGCGGCCCAGGTTGGCCCAGGCCATGGAGAAGAGGGACACGCCTTTTCCGTTGCGTTTCTCCTTGCGCTTCGGCGCCTTGCCCTCGGTGTAGCGCACCGCCTCCACCGGGGAGACCTTCCCCGCCAGACGGCCGGGCCGGCGGCAGGAGATGAGCACCGTCACCAGGGCGAAGAGCGCCGCGCCCACGAAGAGAACGGGGCTGGTGGAGGCCACGGCGGTCACGCCGTTGAGGCGGGCGACGATGACGGGGGTGAGCACGCTGCCCAGGAGCCAGCCCAGGAGCAGGCCCAGGGGGATGCCCACCAGGGAGAGGAGCAGCGCCTGGATGCGGATGATCCGCCGGAGCTGCCGGGGCGTGGTGCCGATGGTCTTCAAAAGACCGTAAAAGCGGATGTCCCCGGCCACGGAGATCTGGAACACGTTGTAGATGATGAGATAGCCGGTGAGCAGGATGAGCACCAGTATGCCCGCGAGGATCGCCACGGTGGCCAGGTCCAGGTTGTCGGACATCCGCGCGCCCGTATAACCCCAGTTGACGCCGATATTGATGTAGTTATCCCCCCGGGTCTCGGACTGGTAGCCGTGGTTTTCCAGAATCTCCTCCAGGTCGCCGGCAATGTTGCGGGCGCCGTTTTTCAGCATCACGTCCAGGTTCCAGGCGCCGGTCATGCCGTTTGCGCCGGGCGGAGTCACGCCCACCTCGGCCATCACCGCGTCCACCCGGCTCTCGGGAACGAGGATGTGGTTGGCGACAATCGCCTCGTCATATTCCCACCAGCCGCACAGGGTGAAGGTCTGGGTGGTCTCCCGCCCGTCTACCTCAAAGGTGACGGTAAACTTCGCCCCCAGCTCCGGCTCCACGCCCAAAAGCTCCAGGACGTGGGTATCCGTGGCCGCCTCGTCGGTCCCCTCCTGGGGCAGACGGCCCGCCACCGGGTCGCAGTACAGCCAGTGGGCCTCGTTTGCGTCGGCCCAGCTCACCTCCACGTGGGATTTGTTGAAGGGGACCTGGGTGGGCATGCCCAAAAAGCGCCTTGCGCCCCATTCGTCGATCAGAGGATCGTCCCGCAGCTCCCGGAACTGCTCCTCGGTGAGGTATTTGAAGCCGCCGTGGGAAAATCCCCCCGCCTGGCGGAAATTGCTCTGCTGGATACCCTCGTTGATGGAAAGGGCGATGGTGAAAAGCGAGGTGAACAGTACCGCCGTCAGGGCGATGGCCAGCACCGCCACAATGTTCCGGGCGCGGTTGGCGAAGAGAGCCCGCAGGCTCAGGCGGCGGATACATTTCCCGTTGGATACCTTCATGGCGCCCACCCCCTCACCGCGTGACGATCCGCCCGTCTTCGATGCGGATGATGCGGTCCGCCATCTGGGCCAGGGCCTCGTTGTGGGTGATCATCACCATGGTCTGGGCAAAGCGCTGGCCCGTCACCTTCATAAGACCCAGCACGTCCTGGCTGGTCTTGCTGTCCAGGTTTCCCGTGGGCTCGTCCGCCAGCAGGATGGCGGGCTTGGCGGCCAGGGCCCGGGCGATGGCCACCCGCTGCTGCTGGCCGCCGGAGAGCTGGTTGGGGAGGCTCCGGAGCTTTTTCTCCAATCCCAGGGCGTGGATCACCTGGTTTACATAACCTTCATCCACCTTGCCCCCGTCCAGCTGGATGGGCAGAACGATGTTCTCCCACACGCTGAGCACCGGCACCAGGTTATAGGCCTGGAACACGAAGCCGATTTTCCGGCGGCGGAAGATGGTGAGTTGCTCGTCCTTCAGGGAGAAGATGTCCTTGCCGTCCACGATGACAGTGCCCGCCGTGGGCCGGTCCAGGCCGCCCAGCATATGGAGCAGGGTGGATTTCCCGGAGCCGGAAGTCCCCACGATGGCGAGGAATTCCCCGTTTTCCACTTTCAGGTTCACTCCGTCCAGGGCGTGGACCTCCGCGTCCCCTTTGCCGTAATATTTCTTCAGGTCTCGGGTCTCTAAAATGGTCATGGTTTTTGCCCTCCAAAGGAAAAGTCTGCATTGTCTTTCGACAGTACAGACTCTACCACATGATTGTGTCCAGGCACTTTCCGGAATATAACAGTTTTGAAAGAAGTCCGGACGCCGTCCCATTTCATGGCTCCTGCTTCTCCCGGGGCAGATACAGGGAAAAGGCGCTCCCCCGCCCCGGGGCGCTGTCTACCTTCACATAGCCCCCCTGGGTCTCCGCGATCTGGCGAGTGAGGTAGAGGCCGATGCCGACTCCCTCGGCCTGATAGGCCACAGGGGAACGGTAAAAGCGGCCAAAGATCTTCGCATGCTCCCCCTCCGGGATGCCCGGGCCGGTGTCGGAAACCGTGACGGCGGAGAACATCTCGTAATTGCGCACAGAGACGCGCACCTCTCCCCCTGGCGGCGTGTACTTCACGGCGTTGTCCAGGAGGTTGCATACCGCCTCTTCCGTCCATTTTCTGTCAAAGACAGCCGTCCCTTCCCTGTCGCCCAGACGGAGGGCAAGGCCCTTTTCCGCCGCTTTGGGGGCATATTGGGCCGCCGCCCGTTCCACCATGGGGGCCAGCTCCCCCCGCTCCGGGTGCAGGGCCAGAAGCCCCGTCTCCAGCCGGGAGGTCTTGACCAGGGCCTCGATGAGGCTCTGGAGCTTTTCCGACTGGGCGGAGATGGCCGCGGCGATCTCCCGCCCCTCCGGGCTCAGGGGCTGCTCTTCCAGGAGCTGGGCATAGAGCTGCAGGTTGGCCACCGGGGTCTTGGTCTGGTGGGAGATGTCGGAGACAAGGGCGCTGACGCGGTCCTTCTGCTCCCGGAGCCGACGGGCCGAGACGGTGCTGGCCGTCAGGTACCGGGCCAGTCGGTTTTCCAGGGCGGAGAGGCGGCTCTCGTCAAAGCGCTCCCCGGTGAAGCTGCCGTCCATGGCCAAGGTGAGCATCTCCTCCAGCCGGGCCATGGTCCGGGCCGTCCGGTACCGCTCCCAGAGCACCGCCGCCAGGGCCAGCGCCAGGGCAGCTCCGGCAAGGATATACCCGGTCATGGCGTCACCGCCCAGGTATAGCCGATGCCGTACACCGTTTTCAAGTATTCCGGTTTGGCGGGGTCTGCCTCCAGCTTGCCGCGCAAGCGCCGCACCGTGACAGACAGGGCGTTTTCCTCCACGAACTCCGCCCCGTCGGTCCACACCCGGTCCACCAGGACGCTGCGGGGCACGGCCCGTCCCCGGTTCTCCACCAGGACCCGGAGCAGCCGCTGCTCGGTCTTGCTCAGTTCTATGGGCGTCCCGTCCCGGCAAAAGTCCATCTTTTGGAAGTCAAAGGCAAAAGGCCCCAGCCGGAACACCTCCGGCTGCCGGGCCGCGCCGCGGCGGAGCTGGGCCGCCACCCGGGCCCGGAGGACGGCCAGGGAAAACGGCTTTGTGATATAGTCGTTTGCCCCCGCCTCCAGGCCCGTCACCTCGTCCAGTTCCAGGTCGTTGGCGGTGAGCAGGATGACCGGCGTGTCGTCCCCCCGCTCCCGCAGCCGCCGCAGGAGCTCGACACCGTTGCCGTCGGGAAGGTTCACGTCCAGTATCAACAGGTCAAAGCGTTCCCGGGCCAGGACGTTTTCCGCCTCCCCCAGACGTTCCGCCCTGTGCACCGTGCGCTCCGGTCCGGCCAGGGCCATGGCGACGCCCCGGCTCAGGACAGCGTCATCCTCCAAAAGAAAGATCCGTTCCATATACGCTTCCTTTCCCTCCCCCGCATCCGGCCCGCCGCGTCTGTGCATCCTTTACAGCCATAACTTTTTCGTTCATCCATCGTTTGTACCCTTGCACATATTTATCCAGCATGCTAAGATGAGGCTGTATACTGCTACCATGCCTTTCCCTGCCGGAAATGCGCTGTTTCCCGGCAAAAGGGTACCACAGGATCTGTAAAATTGCAATGCCCGGCCTCACATCCCGCGCAAAGCAAAAACAAACGCCCGAATGATGGAAAAAAGGAGGAATCCCCATGCTGACCATTCGCCAAAATCTGTTGGAGACCATCCACGGCGGCAAGCCGGACCGTTTTGTCAACCAGTATGAGTTTCTGAACATGGTCATGAACCCCCTCATGCTCCACAATCCCTCCCCCAAATATGGAGAAGAAAATGTGGTCAACGCCTGGGGCATCACCCGTTCCTGGCCCATCGGCACGCCCGGCGCTTTCCCGGTGCACACGCCGGATAAGGTGGTCATCCAGGACATCACCCACTGGCGGGACTATGTAAAGGCCCCCAGCCTCAAGTTCGCCGAGGCGGAGTGGGAACCCTTTATCCAGCAGGCGGAGGCCGTGGACCGCAGCCAGCAGTATGTCTCCGCCTTTGTGGCGCCGGGCCTGTTTGAGCAGTGCCACTATCTGGGAGAAATTCAGGAGACGCTCATCAACTTCTACGACGAGCCGGAGCACATGAAGGAGCTGATCCGCTATCTGGTGGACTTTGAGTTGGAGCTGGCCGAGGGGATCTGCTCCCATTTAAAGCCCGACGCCCTGTTCCACCACGACGACTGGGGCAGCCAGGCCTCCACCTTCATATCTCCAGAGATGTTCGAGGAATTCTTCCTCCCCGGTTATCAAGAGATCTACGGCTACTACAAGAGCCACGGCGTCGAGCTGGTCATCCACCACTCCGATTCCTACGCCGCCACCCTGGTGCCGTATATGATCGACATGGGCATCGACATCTGGCAGGGCGTCATGACAACCAACAACATCCCCGAGCTGATCCAAAAGTACGGCGGGAAGATCTCCTTCATGGGCGGCATCGACAGCGCCAAGATCGACTATGAGGGCTGGTCCCAGGACGTCATCGCCAAAGAGGTCAAGCGCGCCTGCGACGAAAACGGCAAGCTCTATTTCATTCCCAGCGCCTCCCAGGGACTTCCTGTTTCCACATTCCCGGGCGTGTACGAGGCCACTTCCCAGGAAATTGAAAAATACAGCAAGGTTGTCTTTGGCTGAGCTGCCTCCGGTTTCCAGGTATATTACGATCCCGCGCCTGCAGGCTGCAGGCGCGGGATCCTTTTATTGTGGCGGGTATTTTTCCGTGGTGCTCTTGACAGACAGAGCCCGGCATCCTATTATATTGACATGGCAATTATTGATATATCAATTATTGACAGCGAAAGGAATGTTGGCCATGGAACCGAAATACTCCATCCACACCCTGCTCAGCCGCACATCCCGGGCCCAGCAGAACTATCTGCGGCCCTATCTGAACGCCCTGGGCCTCTCCCCGGGGCAGCCCAAGATCCTCCGGGGCCTGACAGTCCACGGGCCCTGCTCCCAGCGGGAGCTCGCGGACATTTGCGACGTGGACCCATCCGCCGTGTGCCGGCTGCTGGACGGCATGGAGCGCGGCGGTTTCCTGACCCGCTCCCCATCCCAGACGGACCGGCGGGCTGGGTTGGTCGCCCTGACGGACAAGGGCCGGGAAGCCTTTACCGCCTGGGAAAACCAGTGCAGGGCACTGGAAAACCAGATGCTCCGGGACTTTACGGCGGAGGAGCGGGAGGAGCTGGCTGCGTATCTGGAGCGCGCCTACCGGAACGTAGGCGGGCGCTTATCCTGAGGAGGCCGCCATGGAAGCGTTCCGACATGTCTTTTCCCACATCAAGCCCTACCGCCGGGACCTGATCCTGGCCATGCTCCTGGTGCTGGCGGAGAGCGTATTTGAAATGCTCATCCCACTGCTGATGACGGATATTGTGGATGTGGGTGTGCCTGCCCATGATATCCCCTTTCTGCTGCGCCAGGGAGGAAAAATGGCCCTGTGCGCCGCCCTGGCCCTGATTACGGGTTTGCTTTACGCCCGTTTTGCCGCCCGGGCCGCCTGCGGCTTCGGCGCGGCGCTGCGTATGGCGGAGTATCGGCGCATCCAGAGCTACGCCTTTTCCAACCTGGACCATTTTTCCACCGCTTCCCTGGTGACCCGGCTGACCACCGACGTCACCGTACTGCAAAACGCGGTCAACAGCGGGCTGCGCCCCCTGGTACGCAGCCCGGTCATGCTGGTGATGGGCGTCGGCCTCTCCTTCCTCATCAACCGGAAACTGGCCCTGGTCTTTGCTGTGAGCGCGCCGGTGCTGGGGGCCGTTCTGGTCCTCATCGTGTGGAAAGTTGGGCCCCTCTATCAACGGCAGCAAAAGGCCGTGGATCACGTCAACGGGCATCTTCAGGAGAGTTTTACCGCGATCCGCGCCATCAAGGCCTTTGTCCGGGGCGACTATGAGGCGGCGCAGTTTGATGCAGTGAACGCCGAACTCATGGATTCCACCCGGAAAACTTTCCGCCTCACGATGCTCAACCTCCCCGCTTTCCAGTGGGTGATGTACACCGCGGTGGTGGTGATCCTGTGGCAAGGGGGCAATTCCATCCTGGTGGGCGGCATGCAGGTGGGCGATCTCACCGGTTTTCTCAGCTATGTGCTCCAGGTTCTGAACTCCCTGATGCTGATCTCCGGCGTCCTGCTCCTTCTCACCCGCTCCCTGGCCAGCGCGAAACGCGTCTGGGAAGTTCTTTCCGAACTCCCGGCCCTGGATACCCCGCCCCACCCGGTAAAAGAGGTCCCAGACGGGCGGATTGACTTCGACAACGTCTCCTTTCGCTATGCCGCAGGGGCAAAAAAGGCGGCGCTGCAACATGTGGAGCTCCACATTGCGGCGGGACAGACCGTGGGGATTGTGGGGGGAACCGGTTCCGCCAAAAGCACCTTGGTGCAGCTCATCCCCCGGCTCTACGACGTGACGGAAGGCGCCGTCCGCGTGGGCGGCAGAGACGTGCGGGAATACGACCTGGCCGCGCTGCGGGGCGCAGTGGGGATTGTGTTGCAGAAAAACGTCCTTTTCTCTGGAACCATCCGGGACAATCTCCGCTGGGGGGACCCGGAAGCCGACGACGAGGCCCTCTGGAACGCCTGCCGCCTGGCCTGCGCCGACGAATTCCTCGCCCGCATGCCTGCGGGCTTGGACACCGACCTGGGCCAGGGCGGCGTGAACGTCTCCGGCGGTCAGAAGCAGCGACTGTGCATTGCCCGGACTCTGCTCCAGAAGCCGAAAATCCTCATCTTCGACGATTCTACCAGCGCTGTGGACATGGCAACGGAGGCCAAAATCCGCCATGGTCTGGCCGGACTGAAAGATGTGACCAAGCTGATCATCGCCCAGCGTATCGCTTCGGTGATGGATGCGGACCGTATCGTGGTCCTGGAGAACGGCCAGATCCACGCGGTGGGTACTCATGCCCAGCTTCTGGAGACCGACCCCATCTACCAGGAGATCTATCATTCCCAGAGAAGGGAGGACGCCGCGGATGGCAAGGATGTACAATAGAAAGCGCCCCAAAAACCTGCGCCATACCCTGGCCGCCTTTCTGGGCTATCTCCGGCGGCACTGGCTGCTCCTAACCCTGGTGGCGGTCCTGGCCGCGGCCAGCGCCCTGGCCAATCTTCTGGGAACCTATATGATCAAGCCTGTCGTCAATGAAGTGGCGGTGGCGCGCAGTCTGGACGGCTTGGCGCGCGGAGTAATCCTCACAGCCGCCATCTACGGTGTGGGCGTGTTGTCCACCCTGGGCTATACCCAGGTCATGGTCCGGACCGCCCAGAGAATCCTCTACGACATCCGCCGGGACCTGTACGGCCATCTCCAGTGTCTGCCCCTCGGATTCTTTGACCGGCAGCGAAAAGGAGACCTGATGAGCCTCTTCACCAACGACGTGGACACCATTTCGGACGCGCTGAACAACAGCTTTGCCTCCCTCTTCCAGAGCTTTGTCCAGATGGTGGGTACGCTGCTGCTCCTTTTCCTTCTGAACTGGCGTCTGAGCCTGATCGTGGTGCTGGGCTACGCCGCCATGTTCCTCTACATCCGCTACAGCAGCAAGCGGAGCAAATTCCACTTCGACCGGCAACAGAGTTGTCTGGGGGATCTGGACGGCTATGTGGAGGAAATGGTAGCCGGCCAGAAAGTGGTGAAGGTCTTTCGCCATGAGGCGGAGAACCTCGCCGGCTTCGCCAAGCGCAACGAGGCCCTCCGTCAGTCTGGTACGGCGGCCCAGAGCTTTGCCGCTACCATGATCCCCGCGGTGGTGAGTATCTCCTATCTCAATTACGCCGTCATCGCCGTACTCGGCGGGATCATGGTCATTCACGGCATCTCCGACGTGGGGAGCCTCGCCAGCTATCTTGTCCTGGTGCGTCAATCCGCCATGCCCATCAACCAGTTCACCCAGCAAGGGAATTTTCTCCTCGCCGCCCTGGCCGGCGCGGAACGGGTCTTTTCCGCCATGGAGGAACAGCCGGAGACGGACACAGGCACGGTGGAGCTGGTCCGCACCCAGCAGGGCCCGGACGGGGCTGCTCCCCCATCCGGCAGCGGCACCTGGGCCTGGCGGGACAGCGCCCAGGCGGACACGCACCTGGTGCCGCTGCGGGGAGATGTACGCTTTTCCGACGTGACCTTTGGCTATGACCCGGGACGGACTATTCTCCACGGCAACTCCCTCTACGCCAGGCCGGGGCAGAAGATCGCCTTTGTGGGCTCCACCGGCGCGGGAAAGACCACCATCACCCATCTGATCAACCGCTTTTACGAGGTCACAGGCGGCGCAATCACCTATGACGGCTTTGATGTCCGGCAGATCCGGAAAGACGACCTGCGCCGGAGCCTGGGCATCGTGCTCCAGGACACCCATCTCTTCACCGGCACTGTGGCGGACAACATCCGCTTCGGCAAATTGGACGCCACGCCGGAGGAAATCCGTGCCGCAGCGGTTATCGCCAACGCTGACTCCTTTATCCAGCGCCTGCCCCAGGGCTATGATACCATGCTCACCGGCGATGGTGCCAACCTCTCCCAGGGGCAGCGGCAGCTCCTGGCCATTGCCCGGGCGGCAGTGGCGGACCCGCCGGTACTGATCCTGGACGAAGCCACCAGTTCCATTGACACCCGCACCGAGGCCCTGATCGCCCAGGGGATGGATCACCTCATGGAGGGCAGGACTGTATTTGTCATCGCGCACCGGCTGAGCACCGTGCGGAATGCCGATGTCATCCTGGTCCTGGAGGAGGGACGGATCATCGAGCGGGGAAACCACGACACGCTTCTCGCCCAGAAGGGCCGCTATTACCAGCTCTATCACGGCATGTGCGAGTTGAGCTGATCCAGTCCCCATGGGCGCCGGCAGGCACAGAAAATGCCAGTGTCCGCAAAGCGAGCTTTGCGGACACTGGCAAAGGGATGGCAATGGAGTTATTATCCCCCGGCAGAATGCGGAAAGCAGAGATCTTGTCGTTTAAAAAAAGCCGCCGCGGACGACTGCCGTCCGCGGCGACGTGGCGGAGAAGATGGGATTTGAACCCATGCTGCGCTCAACACGCACTACTCCCTTAGCAGGGGAGCCCCTTCGGCCTCTTG
>CALWOS010000059.1 GCA_944383185.1 uncultured Oscillospiraceae bacterium | reverse complement strand
GGGATTCTCCTTTTTTTGTAGGATTGGCCCAAGACGCCTTACCCTCACGCCTCGGCGGGTAAAACAAAAACGCCCTGAGCCGGTTTTTCGGCTCAGGGCGAACAATACTGTCCGTGGTTCCACCTGAATTCGTACCTGGCTGGTACGCACTTCGTTCCCGATAACGTCGGGGGTCCTGCAGCGCCTACTCCATTCAGCGCCGCGGCTCCAGGGCGCCTTCTCTCCGCTCCCGGCAAGGGCTTGCACCAACCGCCCTCTCTCTTGCGCCGGCAGCACGGGGATACTCCTCCCTGTCGCAGCCTTTTCACATCGTGGGTAACTGTATCACTTTTTCCCCCGCTTGTCAAGGGAAAATCCGGGGATTTCCCGTTCTTTCCTCCCCTTTTTCCCGGGAAACAGGGCCCAGCAGGGCCTCCACCGCCCTGCTGTCCGCCTCCACCTGGGCCTTCACTGCCGCCAGGGAGGCCATCTTCCGGGTGGGCCGGAGGAAGGCCCACAGCTCCAGCTCCAGCTCCCGGCCGTAGAGGTCCCGGCTGAGCCCCAGCACATAGGTCTCCACCGTCACCGCCCGGTCCTGGTCCACCGTGGGCCGCAGCCCCACGTTGGTCACCCCCAGGTAGGTCTCCCCGTCCACCCGGCACCGGGCGGCGTAGACCCCCAGCGCCGGCAGGGTCTGCCCCGGGTCGGGCAGGAGGTTTGCCGTGGGCATATCCACTTTTCGTCCCAGCCCCCTGCCGTGGACCACCCGGCCCGTGAGGCGGCAGAGGGGCCTCTTGTTCTCCGCCATAGCTGCTCCCAACTCAGTTGTCGTTTTCCTTCCGGAACACCAGCACAAGGCCCGCCGCCACGCATATCCCCAGGAGGGGGAAGGGGAACCGCTCCAGCCCCTTCAAAAACGCGGGGTCCACAGGGGTCTTCTCTCTCCTTCCGCGCTCCCCCGGCGGCCTGCCGGGCGGATTACAGCACCTTTTTGTTGTCCTTGCCCGGGGTGGTGACGATCACCGCCTCCGGGGTGATGTGCACCGCCCCCTTCACCACCATGGCCCCGTGGAACACCGCCTCCGCCTTCTTCCGCAGGGCGTCCACCAGGGGCCCCTCGGTGAGGTAGACGGCGCTGCCCTTCACCTGGTAGCCCTCAGAGGTCTTGGGGTCGTAGGCGGACAGGGCGATCTTCCCGTTGGCCCTGACGTTGGCCACGGTGGTCTCCATCATGATGTCCCCCCACCACCAGCGTCCCGTCCTCCAGCACGTCCTTGAACCCCACCGGCACTACATTGGGCATGTCGGAGAAGGTCGCAAGGCTCCAGCTGTTTTCCTTCAGTACCTTTACCACGTTTGCATCCATGAAAAAGCCCTCCTTTTGTTTTGTGCCGCCCCGGCGGGGCGGGGTTCCTCCCCGGGTGGGGGATTTTTCTCCATTATACCCCCCTTTTGCCTGAAAGTCAAAGCGGAAGGCGGCGGACGGGCCGCCGGACAGAAAAAGCCCCGGACCGGGACCGGTCCGGGGCTGTGAGGGGTCAGGGCAGATAGTTGAGGGGGTTCTGGGTCTTGCCGTTATAGCGGACCTCAAAGTGGCAGTGGTTGCCGGTGGAACGGCCGGTGGAGCCCATCTCGGCAATGTGCTCGCCCTTGTAGACCTTGTCTCCCACGCTGACCAGCAGACTGGAGTTGTGGGCATAGTAGGTCTCATAGCCGTTCTGGTGGTCGATCACCACCAGGTAGCCGTAGCTGCCGGACCAGCCGGCGGTGACCACGATGCCGCCGTCGGCGGCGTAGATGTTGGTGCCGCGGCTGTTGGCGATGTCCAGGCCGGTGTGGAAATCGCTGGAGCCGAAGATATAGCGGTAGCCGTACCGGGAGGTGATGGTGCCGTTGGTGGGCCAGCTGAAGGAGCCGGTGGGAGCCCAGCTGGGACGCTCCTTGGTGCCCCGCTTATACACGGCGGACTGGGGCTCGGCGGTGATGATCTGCATGGTGATCTCCCGCTCCGTCTCCACGTTGTTGACGTAGGTCACCAGGGCGGTGGTATCGGCGGTGCCGTAGACGCCCTCGGTCACCACGCTGGTGTCGCCTTCCCACATGGAGCTGTCGTCGATATACTCCACCTCGTAGGGAATCTGGGCCTCGTAGTACTCGTACTGGGTGACCTGGATGGTCAGATAGGGCACGGCGTTGCTGATGAGCAGCTGGTCGCCGATCATCAGCTTGTTGATGTCGAAGCCGGGGTTCAGGGCCTCCAGCTCCTTGGAGGTGAGGCCGTGGTCGTTGGCGATCTGGATCCAGGTGTCGCCCTTCTCCACCGTGTAGATCTCCTCGCCCTCCTTGGTCTCGTTGAGCTTCAAAACGATGTCACCCAGGTTGGTGATGGCATCGGCGGCCACATAGCCCTCCCGGATCTCCACCTCTTCCAGAAATTCAATGGATTGGGTGTTCTCGTTGAGGTAGGGGGCCTTCACCTGGTCCAGCAGAGCCTCCAGGCCCTCCTTGTTGGTGGAAGCGCCCAGAAATTCGCCGTCCACATAGAGGGAGTAGCCGTAGGTCACCAGGTTCAGCTGGCTGTTGAGGGTGGACTCCAGCTCCGTCTCGTCCATGACGCTGCGGCGGCTGACCAGGCC
>CALWOS010000058.1 GCA_944383185.1 uncultured Oscillospiraceae bacterium | reverse complement strand
CCGAGGTCCAAGAGAAGCTGGGGGAGCTCATCTACGGCGTGGACGTGGAGAGCCTGGAGGACGCGGCCTTCCGCCGCCTTACGGAGACCGGGCGGACCCTGGCCGCGGCGGAGAGCTGCACCGGCGGGGGCGTGGCCGCCCGGCTCACGGCGCTCCCCGGCGCGTCGAAGGTGTTCCGGGGCGGCGTGACGGTGTACACCAACGCCGCCAAGAGCGCCCTTCTGGGCGTCTCCCCGGCCCTTTTGGAAGAAAAGGGCGCGGTGAGCCGGGAAGTGGCGGAGGATATGGCCCGGCGCGTCCGGGAGAAGCTGGGGGCGGATCTGGGCCTTGCCGTCACGGGCCTGGCCGGCCCGGAGGGGGACGGCGTCCACCCGGTGGGCACGGTGTTCCTGGCCCTCACCGACGGGGCGCGCATGTGGGTCCGGGAGCTCCACCAGAATGGGAACCGGGAGCGGGTGCGCCTCATGGCGGGGCACAACGCCTTCCATATGGTCCTGGAGGCCCTGAAAAGGGCTTGATTTTCCGGCGCGGGCCGCATATAATGTATGGCATGTGTGGCCAAGGCCCCGGGCGCGCCCCGGGGAGCTATGGAAAAATTTAGGAGGAAACGCATCATGACATACGAGATGGACATTGCCGGATTAAAGCGCCAGCTTCCCCTCTGTCCCATTTCCAAAGACACCTACATCGGCTCTTTCGTCATTTTCGGGGACGTGGAGCTCACGGTCCACTGCGCGGCGGAACTGCTCAAGCGCGCCCCGGAGTATGACTACCTCATCGCCCCGGAGGCCAAGAGCATCCCCCTGCTGTACGAGATGGCCCGCCAGAGCGGCGCGGAGAAGTACTTCCTGGCCCGGAAGGGCGTGAAGGCCTATATGACCGGCGTGTTTGAGGTGGAGGTGCGCTCCATCACCACCATGAGCGTGCAGAAACTGGTCCTTGACGCGGCGGATGCGGCGCTGATGAAGGGCAAGCGCATGCTTATTATTGACGACGTGATCTCCACGGGGGAATCCCTCCACGCCATGGAGGAGCTGGTGCGAAAAGCCGGCGCCACCGTGGCGGGAAAAATGGCCATCCTGGCCGAGGGCGACGCCCGGTACCGGGAGGACATCATCTCCCTGGCCCATCTGCCTCTCTTCAACGCCGACGGCACCATCAAGTCCTGAGATACGGCGTATGACCGAGCGGGAAAAAATGCTCCGGGGGCTCCTCTATGACTCCAACGCGCCAGAGCTGTGCCGGGCGCGGGACGCCTGCAAGGACCTCTGCCACGCCCTGAACCAGCTTCCCCCCTCCCGGGAGACGGAGCGCCGCGCCCTGCTCCGGGAGCTCCTGGGCGGGACGAAGGAGAATTTCTATATCCTTTCCCCTTTCTGGTGCGACTACGGCGCCAACATCCGCGTGGGGGAAAACGTGTTTTTCAACCACGGCTGCGTCATCTTGGACTGTGCCCCGGTGACCTTTGGGGACAATGTGTTCGTGGGCCCCAGCTGCGGGTTTTACACCGCCGCCCACCCCCTGGACCCGGCGCGGCGCAACCAGGGCCTGGAATACGCAAAGCCCATCACGGTGGAAGACGATGTTTGGCTGGGCGGCGGCGTCACGGTGCTCCCCGGGGTGACCATCGGCCGGAGCGCGGTGATCGGCGCGGGCAGCGTCGTCACCCGGGACATCCCGCCCGGCGTTACCGCCGCGGGGAACCCCTGCCGGGTACTCCGGGCAATTTCCGGGGAGGCGTAACGCCGCCCCGTCATTCCAAAGAGAAAAAGCGCCGCCGCAGGAAATCGCTGCGGCGGCGCTCAGATTGTGGAAAAAGGCGCGGCGGCACTGACGTGCGCTTACCGGCGCTTCTGGAAGAACTCCCGGAGCAGCGCGGCGCTCTCTTCTGCCAGGACGCCGCCGTATACGGCGGTGGAACCGGGATAGTTTTCCGCGAAGAGGTTGAGCACGCTCCCGCAGGAGCCGGTGAGCGGTTCCCGGGCCCCGTAGACCAGCGTGCCCAGGCGGGAGAGGATCATGGCCCCGGCGCACATGGGGCAGGGCTCCAGCGTCACATAGAGGGTGCAGTCCTCCAGCCGCCAGTCGCCCCGGAGGGCGCAGGCCTGCTCCAGGGCCTCCATCTCCGCGTGGCCCGTGACGGAGCGGCGCGCCTCCCGGCGGTTGCGGCCCCGGGCGATGACGGCGCCGGCGCCGTCGGTGATGACGCAGCCCACGGGCACTTCCCCGGCGGCGGCGGCCTCCGCCGCCAGAGCCAGGGCCATGGCCATGAAGTGTTCCTGCCGTTCGCTCACGGCGCGTCCCTCCCTTGGTATGTCCACAGTCGGCGCCGGCGCGCAGCCGGCGCGGTTTGAAGGAGTCTTGTCTATGCTATCCATTGTGCTCATCGGCCTGAGCCTTTCTATGGACGCCTTTGCCATCAGCCTGACCATAGGCCTCGCCCAGGGGCGGTTCCGCCTGGGGAAGGCCCTGCGGCCAGGGCTCTATTTCGGGTTTTTCCAGTTCCTCATGCCCCTTCTGGGCTGTTTCCTGGGCAGTACGGTGAGCGGCCTGCTGCACCGCTTCGGCCCCTATGTGAGCTTTATCCTCCTGGCCGGCATCGGCGGGAAGATGCTCTGGGAGTCCCGCCATGAGGAAGCGGAGGGCTGCGGCGCCGACCCGGGCACGGCCAAGCTCCTGGCCCTGGCCGTGGCCACCAGCATCGACGCCCTGGCCGTGGGGGTGAGCTTCGCCTTCATGGAGGACCTGGCCCTGGTGCCCGCCTGCGCCGTCATCGGCGTGGTGACCTTCCTGGTGTGCGTGGCGGGCGTGTGGCTGGGCAGCCGCGTCCCCGGCATCCGGGGCGCCGCGGCGGAGGCCCTGGGCGGCTGCGTCCTCATCGCCATCGGCGTCAAGCTCCTTCTGGAAGGGATCCTGTGAAAAAGAAGCCCCCCGGGAGGGGGAGCGTAACGCCAGGGCAATCCCCCAGTCTCACCGCTTCACGAGCCGAGACGGCCCCCTTTGCGCAAGGGGGCCTTTTCGTATAACGCCGGTTACTCCCCGTCCAGCTTCAGCACGGCCATGAAGGCCTCGGTGGGCAGCTGCACCGTACCCAGGGTGCGCATTTTCTTTTTGCCCTCCTTCTGTTTTTCCAGGAGCTTCTTCTTCCGGGTGATATCGCCGCCGTAGCACTTGGCCAGCACGTCTTTCCGGAGGGCCTTGACGGTTTCCCGGGCGATGATCTTCCCGCCGATGGCCGCCTGGATGGGCACCTCGAAGAGCTGCCGGGGGATGTTCTCCTTGAGCTTTTCGCAGATCCGTCGGGCCCGGGGATAGGCCTTTTCCCGGTGGGCGATGAAGCTCAGGGCGTCCACCTTGTCCCCGTTGAGGAGCAGGTCCACCTTCACCAGGTCGCTGGGGCGGTAGTCCGCCAGGTCGTAGTCCAAACTGGCGTAGCCCCGGGTGCGGGCCTTGAGGCTGTCGAAAAAGTCATAGATGATCTCGTTGAGGGGCATGTCGTACCGGAGTTCCACCAGGTGGGTGTCCAGGTACTGCATGTCCTTATATTCGCCCCGGCGGTCCTGGCACAGGGGCATGATGTTCCCCACGTACTCCGGGGGAGTGATAATGCTCACATGGACAAAGGGCTCCCGGGCCTCGGCGATCTGGGCCGGGTCGGGGTAGTTGTGGGGATTGTCCACCCGGACGGTCTCCCCGTCGGTCTTGTCCACCTCGTAGATCACCGAGGGCAGGGTGGTCACCAGGTCCAGGTCAAATTCCCGCTCCAGGCGCTCCTGGATGATCTCCATGTGCAATAGGCCCAGAAAGCCGCAGCGGAAGCCGAAGCCCAGGGCCACGGAGCTCTCCGGTTCGAAGGTGAGGGACGCGTCGTTGAGCCGGAGCTTTTCCAGGGCTTCCCGGAGGTCCTGGTACTTGCTGCCATCCTCGGTATAGACGCCGCAGTAGACCATGGGCTGGACGGGCCGGTAGCCGGGTAGGGGCTCTGCCGCGGGG
>CALWOS010000057.1 GCA_944383185.1 uncultured Oscillospiraceae bacterium | reverse complement strand
CCGGCGCGGATGGTGCAGGGTATCCCCTCCAGGGAGAGCACCTCCGGAGCCCCGGCGCGGACCTCACAGGTTTCGCCCAGGCCAAAGGAGACCCGCCGCTGCGGGCAGTCCATGGCGGCAAGGCGGCTGTCATCCCCATTGACAAAGACCACGCCGTCCGCCGGGAGGTAGGGCAGCAGCTCCGTTTTCGCCCGGTAGACCCCGTCCAGATCGCGGAGACATTCCAGATGGGAGTGGCCGATCACGGTGTAGAGGGCCATAGTGGGCCGGACCATCTCCGCCAAGCGGGCCATCTCCCCAAAGTCGGAAATGCCCATTTCGATCACCGCGGCCTGGTGCCCCTCCCGAAGGCGCAGCAGCGTCAGCGGGACGCCCAGTTCGTTGTTGAGGTTCTTCTCTGTTTTCAGCACGGAAAAGCGCTGGGAGAGTACGGCGGAGACCATCTCCTTGGCAGTTGTTTTCCCCACGCTGCCCACGATGCCGATGATAGGGATCCGGAACTGCCGCCGGTACCAGGCGCCCAGGGCTTTCACGCTCTCGGTGGTGCTGTCCACTACCACGCAGTTGGCGCCATCCGCCGGGCGCTGGCAGAGCATGCACAGCCCGCCCTTCTCCACCACCTGTGGGATGAAGTCATGGCCGTCCACCCGGTTCCCCGGAATCGCCAGGAAGAGGCAGTCCGGCCCGGCCTCCCGGCTGTCCATGGTCACAAAGGAGAGCTCCCGTTCCAGGGCGGCGCTGTCGCCGAAATATGTGCCGCCCGTTGCGGCGATCACATCGCGGACTCGCAGTTTCATGCCTTTCCCTCCTCATACCGGGCCAGGGAGGCGGCGATGATCTCCTCGCACAGCTCCCCAAAGCTCTTTCCCTGGGCCGCGGCCATCTGGGGGATCAGGCTGGTGGGGGTCATGCCGGGCAGGGTATTGGCCTCCAGGCAATAGAGCTTTCCGTCCTGGGCGTCCTGCAAAAAGTCCACCCGGCTGTACACGTCGATCATCAGCGCCCTGTGTACCGCAAGGCCCAGGCGCTGGATCTCCGCCGTGAGCTCCGGGGAAATCTCCGCCGGGCAGATCTCCTGGGTGAGCCCAGGCTGGTACTTGTTCTTGTAATCGTAAAAGCCGTCTTTGGGGATGATCTCGATCACAGGCATGGCCGCCCCGGCCAGGATGCCCACCATGAACTCCCGGCCATGGATGTAGCGTTCCACAATCACCGCAGCCTCATACCGGAAGGCCAGCTCTACAGCCCTTTCATATTCCTCCCGGTTGTGAACAATGGAGGTGCCCACGCTGGAACCACCGGAACAGGGTTTTACCACGCAGGGGAAGCCCACGTCCCGGTAGGGGCCGCGGTCTGTCTCCCGGTATAGGGTGATGCCCTGGGGCGTGAGGATGCCGTTCTGGGCAAAAAGTTCCTTGGAGAGGGTTTTGTTCATGGCCAGGGCGCTGCCCAGATAGCCGCTGCCGGTATAGCGGATGCCCGCCACGTCCAGCACCGCCTGGAGCTTGCCGTTTTCCCCCTCCTCCCCATGGAGGGCCAGGAAGGTGATATCCGCGCAACGGCAGATCTCCAGCACATTGTCTCCCAGGATGCTGTCGTTGTCCTGATGGCGCAGGCCGCGCAATGTTTCCAAATCCGGAGCCTCCTCGGCCACTCGGAAGTGCTCACGCTCACGGGGGCGGGCAAAGAGCTCCCGGGGATCGGCATACTCCTCCCGGCAGCCCAGATAAGAGTCCAGCAGCAGCACCCGGTGGCCCCGTTCCCGGAGCGCCGCGGCCACACAGCTTCCGCTGGTGATAGAGACGTCCCGTTCGTTGCTCCATCCTCCGCAGAGTACAACAATGTCCATAACCGTTCTTCCTCCTCGCCGGCCGGGCCTGCCGGGACAGAGTTCCGGCAGGCCCTAGAGAACTTACTCAGACATTATAGCACAGCGCCCCCGGAAAGCCAATGAAAAAAGTGCGCCCAGCGGCTATCATTTTCCAAAAATGTGTGCTATACTGTCAGGGATACGAAAGGATGGTTTACTGCATGGCCTATATCGTACTGGACCTGGAGTGGAACCAGGCAATGAGCGCTCAGGCTTCTGTTTTCAACAAGCTCCCCATCCGTCTCCGGGGGGAGATCATCCAAATCGGCGCGGTGAAGCTCAACAAGGACATGACGCCCGGAGAGGAATTCCAGATGGACGTCCGCCCGGTATACTTCCGCCGGATGCATTATAAGGTGAAAAAGCTCACGGGTTTTGACAAGGAGCGGCTGAAAAACGGCGTCTCCTTCCCGGAAGCCATGGCGCAGTTCCGCCAGTGGTGCGGCGACGGGGCCACTTTCCTCACCTGGGGCTATGATGACAAAGGCATCATGGAGCAGAACATCATCATCCACGACCTGGACTGGGACTGGATCGAGAAGTGGGTGAATCTCCAGCTCATCTACAACCTCCAGACCGGCGGGGACCGCAACCAGAAGGCCCTGTCCACGGCCATGGAGCACTTCGGCATCCCCCAGACCCGGGTGGCCCACGACGCCCTGGGCGACGCTTACAATACCGCCCTGGTCTGCTCCCGCCTGGATATGGCGGAGGGGCTGGCCAGCTACGAGAAGAACGAGGCGCTTCTCTCCCGCCGCCTGCCCGCCAAAAACGGCGGCAGCGAGGATGCGCCGGAGGCCCTGGAGCACACCGCTTTCCGGGACTATCCCTCCCGCACGGCGGCCTTTTCCGCGCCGGAAATCTCCCACATCCCATGCCCGGCCTGCGGCGCGGAGATGGAAAACGCCCGCTGGGTGGATCAGGGGGACCGGCGCTACATGACCCTCGCTACCTGCCCGGAGCACGGCAAATATCTGGTACGGCTGAAATTCCGCAAGGTGGAGGAGGGCAACTGGTCCGTCAACCGCATCGTCTACGCCGCCGACCAGGGCCTGGAGCAGCTCTATGAGGAAAAGCTCCGCGTCCCCCGAAAGCGCAGCCGCTCCCGGCGCAGAAGCCGCCGGAACAAAAAGAAGAACAAATCCGCCGCGGAGAGCTGAGGCGGCGCACCCCCTCTTCCCCCGGCATTGCAAAAGCCCAGGCAGTTTTCCTGCCTGGGCTTTGCTTCATATTATGTAGGCGCGCTTTGGGCGCGGCTGCCCTTTACTTTTCGATCACTTCCAGCACATCCATGGGGCAGGCCTTGGCACAGATGTCGCAGGCGATGCACTTGGTGGTGGTGGGGCCCTTCACCATGACGTGCATGGGACAGACCTCGATGCACTTGCCGCATGCGGTGCATTTTTTCTTATCGATGATATAGACGCCCTTGGCGTTCTGGCTGATGGCGCCCTCAGGACAGGTCCTGGCGCACTTGCCGCACTGGATGCAGGTCTGGGGCGCCGGGGCGCCCTTCTTTTCCACGATCTGGATGCAGCTCAGCGCGGGGTCAAACTTCTTGT
>CALWOS010000056.1 GCA_944383185.1 uncultured Oscillospiraceae bacterium | reverse complement strand
TCTCCCCCACGTAGCCCAGGCGGGCGTCCCGCATCCGGGCCTCAATGAGGCGGCCATCCAGGCCGCACAGGCCCATGGCCCTGCCCCCGGTGTTTTCCAGGAGCTGGACCAGGCTCTTGTTCACCTTGCCGGCAAGGACCATCTGGACGATGTCCGCGCTGTCCCTGTCCGTGACCCGGAGGCCGTCCACAAAGCGGCTCTCCTTACCAACCCGGGTGAGCATCTCCGTGATCTCCGGGCCGCCGCCGTGGACCAGCACCACCTTCACACCGATCAGGCGCAGCAGCACCAGGTCCCCCATGACGGCCTTCTTCAGCTCCCCGTCCACCATGGCGTTGCCGCCGTATTTCACCACCAATATTTTATCGTAGTACTTCTGGATATAGGGCAGCGCGTGGATCAGCACCTCCGCCCGCTGGGCGTTGGTGAGGGCCTTTTGCTCCGGCATTTGTCTCCCTCCTGTCAGGTCCGGTAGTCGCCGTTGATTTTCACATACTCGTAGGTGAGGTCGCAGCCCCAGGCCACGGCGGATGCGCCGCCGTCTCCCAGCTCCACCAGGATGGTGATCTCCTTTTCCGTCAGGACCTTTTTGGCCTCCTCCTCAGAGAAGGGGATGCCCGCGCCCTTTTCGCAGACCGCCACCGTCCCCGCGGCGGAGACAAAGGACACGGCGACTTTGCTCACGTCCACGCTGGCGCCGCTGTAGCCGATGGCGCACAGGACCCGCCCCCAGTTGGCGTCCGCGCCGAACATGGCGGCCTTCACCAGGCTGGAGCAGATCACCGCCTTGGCCACTGTCCGGGCCGCGGCGGCATCCGCCGCGCCGGTGACGGCGCACTCCAGAAGCTTGGTGGCCCCTTCCCCGTCCCCGGCGATGCTCCGGCAGAGCTGGGTGGTGACGGCGTGGAGGGCCTCACAGAAGGCGTCATAGTCCGGGCCCGGGGCCGTGATGGGGGCGTTCCCCGCAAGGCCGCTGCACATAATAGCCAAGGTATCGTTGGTAGAGGTGTCCCCGTCTACGCTGATCATATTGAAGCTGTCCTGCACATCCGCCCGGAGGGCGCGGTCCAACATCTCCGGGGAGATGGCCGCGTCACAGGTGAGGAACACCAGCATGGTGGCCATATTGGGATGGATCATGCCGCTGCCTTTGGCCATGCCGCCCAGGCGGCACTCCACGCCGCCCAGGGTAAAGGATACGGCATACTCCTTTTTCACCGTGTCGGTGGTTAAAATGGCCTCCGCCGCCGGCGTGCCGTCCGTGTCCAGGCCGGCCACCAGGGCCTCCATCCCCGCGGCGATGGGTTTCAGGGAAAGGGGCTGGCCGATGACGCCGGTGGAGGCCACGATCACATCCTCCGCCGGGACGCCTGTGTGCTGCTCCACCAGGGCGCACATGCCCCGGGCGATGTCCAGCCCGTCGGCGTTGCAGGTGTTGGCGTTGCCGCTGTTGCAGATGATGGCGCGGGCCTTTCCGTTTTTCAGGTGTTCCTGGGTCACCAGGATCGGCGCGCCCTTCACCAGGTTCTGGGTATACACCCCGGCGGCGGCGCAGTCCGTGTCGCAGACGACGAGGGCCAGATCCCGTTTGGATTGATTGTTCCGGATGCCGCAGTGGATGCCGCTGGCCCGGAAGCCCTTGGCGGCGCAGACGCCGCCGGAAATTACTTGGATCATGTTCCACACTCCAGTCCTGTGGTGGGGTCGAGCCCCAAGACGAGATTCATGCACTGGACAGCGGCGCCGGAGGCGCCCTTGCCCAGGTTGTCAAAGCGGGCGATGCACAGGGCCTGCTCCCCGTTTCCCGTAACGAAAATCTCCAGGTCGTCCCGTCCGGCCAGGTTGTTGGCCCCCAGGAAGCCGCTCTCCGGCTCCCCCAGGCCCCGGACATGGATCAGCCGCCGGCCCGCGTAGTACGCCTCATAGAGCCGGTGGAGCGCCTCCAGGTCCCAGCGCCCCTGGAGTTGGGAGAGGTGCAGCGGCACGGTCACCGTCATGCCGCAGGGATAGTCGCACACCACCGGGCAGAAGATGGGCCGGCGGGCAAGGCCCGTCATGGCCATCATCTCCGGCAGGTGCTTGTGGGCAAGGCCCAGGGCATAGGCCCGGGGGCTTGCGTACTCCGCCGGGCGGTCCGGGCTCTCATATACGGCGATGGCGCTTTTGCCCGCGCCGGTATAGCCGGAAAGGGCATGGGCCGAAATCGCCGCGCCGGTATCCAGGGCGCCTGCCGCCACCAGGGGCCGCACCAGGGCGATAAAGCCCGTGGCGTAGCAGCCAGGGTTGGCGATGCGCCGGGCGGCGCGTATTTTCTCCTCCTGTCCCGGGGTGAGCTCCGGGAAACCGTAGACCCACCCGGGGGCCACCCTGTGGGCCGTGGAGGTGTCTATCACGGTAAGGCCCGGGCTCCTGGCCAGGGCCGCGGCTTCCCTGGCCGCCGCGTCCGGGAGGCAGAGAAAGGCGATGTCGCAGGCGTTCATCACCTCGCCCTTGGCGGCGGGGTCCTTGCGCAGCGCCTCCGGCAATGTCACCAGCTCCAGCTCCTCCCGGGCCTGGAGCCGCTGGCGGAGGCGCAGGCCCGTGGTACCGGCGCTGCCGTCGATAAATATGCGTTTCTTCATTGGAGTTGTTCCTTAACCCACTGGAGCTGCGCCTCCACGGAGGCCGGGCCGGTGCCTCCCTGGGAGATGCGCCGGGCCACGCAGTTTTCCAGGCGGATGGCGTCATAGAGGTCCGCCCCGAAGGCGTCGGAGAGCTTTTGGTATTCCTCCAGGGGCAGGTCCTCCAGCACCGTGCCCTCCCGGATGCACCGGGCCACCAGCTCCCCCACCAGCTTGTATGCGGTACGGAAGGGCAGGCCCTTTGTCACCAGGTAGTCTGCCAGATCCGTGGCATTGATAAAGCCCTTCTGGGCGGCGGCGTACATGACGTCCTCCCGCACCTTCATGGTCTCCACCATGGGGGCCGCCACCCGGAGGCACAG
>CALWOS010000055.1 GCA_944383185.1 uncultured Oscillospiraceae bacterium | reverse complement strand
GCGCTTTCCCGGGCGGCTTTATGTTGGTCGAATTCATTTTTTTGGGGAGGCACGCTCAGTCCGACGGAGGGACGGACGGCGCATACGCAACTATGGATGGGCGGCTCAGCCGCCGATCTGGAACATGCTGCGGGACTCGTCCCCCGCCGCGGAAGGGGCGGAGAAATGGTGCTGCCGGGGCTTTTGCCGGATGGCGGCCTCTATGGCCGCCAGGAGGGCGGCGTCCTCCGCGCCTCGGTCCAGAAGGGCCTTCAGGTCCACCCCCGTCTCGTACTGGAGGCAGGTTTTCAGAAAGCCCGTGGAGCTGAGCCGGACCCGGTTGCACCGGTCACAGAAGCTGTGGCTCACCGCGCTGATGAAGCCCACCCTCCCCCGGAAGCCGGGGAAGGTCACATAGCGCCCGGGCCCCGCCCCCGGCGGGGGCGGGGCGGGGACGCATTTCCCCAGGGCCGGCTCCAGAATGGCCAGCACCTCCGCCTCCGTCCGCCGGGGGAGGTCTTTCCCCAGGCCGATGGGCATGAGCTCGATGAAGCGCACGCTTACATCCCGGTCCCGGGCCAGCGCCGCCAGGGCGGGGAGCTGGGCGTCGTTCGCCCCCATGGGCACGCAGTTGACCTTCACCGTGAGCCCCGGGGCGGCCAGGGCCGCCTCCAGCCCCGCCAGGGCCTGGGGCAGGGCGTCCCGCCGGGTGATGGCGGCGTACTGCGCCCGGTCCAGGGTGTCCAGGCTCAGGTTCACCCTGTCCAGCCCCGCGTCCAGAAGGGCGGGGAGCTGCTCCCGGAGGGCCAGGCCGTTGGTGGTGAGGCCCACGGTCTCGATGCCGGGGATGGCCTTCAGCCGCGCCACCAGCCCCGCCACGCCCCGGCGCACCAGGGGCTCCCCTCCGGTAAGACGCAGCTTCCGCACCCCCAGGGCCGCAAAGAGCCGCGCCAGGCGCGCGATCTCCTCATAGCTGAGGATGGCCTCGTGGGAGAGCCACTCCACCCCCTCCTCCGGCATGCAGTACACGCAGCGGAGGCTGCAACGGTCCGTGAGGGAGATGCGGAGATAGTCGATCTTCCGGTCAAACTGGTCAAGCACGGCGGTATTCTCCCGATTTTCCCCCGTCCTTCCGCACCAGGCAGATGTCCGAGAGGACCATGGACTTGTCCAGGGCCTTGCACATGTCGTAAATGGTCAGCAGCGCCACGCTCACCCCCGTGAGGGCCTCCATCTCCACGCCGGTTTTGCCGGTGAGCCGGGCGGTGCACTCCGCCTGGATGGCGCAGCGCTTTTCGCAGATGGTGAAGTCCACGGCCACGTGGCTCAGGGCCAGGGGGTGGCACAGGGGGATCAGCTCCCCGGTGCGCTTGGCGGCCAGGATCCCCGCCACCCGGGCCACGCCCAGGACGTCCCCCTTGGCGGCGGTGCGGCCCAGCACGGCGTCCAGCACCTCCCGGGAGACCAGGATCTCCCCCCGGGCCACCGCCGTGCGGCAGGTGGGCGCCTTCTCCGTCACATCCACCATGACGGCCTTCCCCTCCGCGTCAAAATGGTTGAAGCGTTTTTCCTCCATCGCTCTCTTCCTCCTTGATTTTTCCCTGCGGGGCCCTCGGGGCAGCGGCGCGCCTCGAAAGCGTCGGAGTCAAGCCGCCCTCAGACGGAGGGCGGCGCGGCGCAGTCCGCCGAGCCCTGGGAGCGGAGCATGTCCAGGCCGTGGCCGATGGACCCCAGCACGGCGTTCAGGTTCTCCCGGGAGGCCTTCTCGCTGCCGGGGAGATTGACGATCAGCGTCCGGCCCCGGATCCCCGCCGCCTCCCGGGAGAGGCAGCCCCGGGGGGTGATGCGCATGCTCTCGGCCCGCATGGCCTCCGGGATGCCCGGCGTGGCCCGCTCGATCACCGCCAGCGTGGCCTCCGGCGTCACGTCCCGGGGGGAGAAGCCGGTCCCGCCGGTGGTCAGCACCAGGGCGATCTCCTGTTCGTCCGCGCAGCGGATGAGCTCCCGCTGGATCAGCTCCCGCTCGTCGGGGAGCATGGCGGTGTGCACCACCTGATAGCCCGCCGCCTCCAGCATACGGACCAGGGACGGGCCGCTGGTGTCCACCCGCTCGCCCCGGGCGCCCTTGTCGCTGATGGTGATGACTACAGCTGTGTATTCCATGGCTGTTCCTCCTGTCTCTGGGGCGCCGACTGCTCCGGCGCGCTGTAATCAAATACATATTAAGATGATCCGTATGATCCCACACCCAGTCCGGACCGGTCCGGCTCACAGGGCGTAGAAGTCCAAAAAGGCCCTGGTCTCGGCGCAGCGGGGATGGCGGAGGAGCTCCCCGGCCTCCCCCCGCTCCGCCAGGTGCCCGTCCCGGAGGAAGAGCACCTGCCCGGCGAGGCGCCGGGCCTGGGTCAGGGAGTGGGTGACCAGGATGACGGTGCAGCCGGTCCTGGCCTGATACTGGAGCAGAAGCTCCTCGGCCAGGAGCGTGGCCGCCACGTCCATGGCCGCGGTCGGCTCATCCAGGATGAGGAGCGAATACTCCTCCATCAGGAGCCGGGCCAGGGCCAGCCGGGCGGCCTCCCCGCCGGAGAGGCCCTTGGCATTCTGCCGGGCCAGGCCGGCCAGTCCGAAGGCCTCCAGCTGCGCCATGGCCCGGTCCCGTCCGGCGCCGGTGAGCCGCAGGTTCCGCAGGACGCTCATCCGAAAGGGGTAGGACCGCTGGGGCATGTAGCCCACCCGCCCCGTCCGGGGGACCGCGCCTCCGTCCGGCACCAGCACGCCGGCCAGGATCCGGGCCAGGGTGGATTTGCCGCTGCCGTTGGCGCCGATCACGGCATGGATGACGCCGTCCTCCAGCTCCAGCGCCGGCAGGTCCAGCACGCCGCGGCTGCCGTAGGTCTTGGTGATGGGAGGGAGCTTCATCGTTCCAGCCTCCAGTGCAGCAGAGCCACCCCGGCGTTGAGCACCAGGGAGATGGCCAGCAGGATGATGCCCAGGGCCAGGGCGGTGGTAAAGGCCCCCATGTTGGTGTAGTTCATGATGGCGGTGGTCATCACGTTGGTCTTATAGGCGATGGCGCCCCCCACCATGGACACCGCGCCCACCTCGGCAAACGCCCGGCCGAGGCCCAGAAGATAGGCGCTCACCAGCTGGTATTGGCTCTCATTGAGCAGCAGCAGGAGGATCCTGGTCCGGCTCAGGCCCAGGCCCAGGGCGGTCTCCCGGATGTCCGGGGCGACCGTTGACACATGGGCTTCCAGACTGCCCGTGATCAGAGGGATCAGCAGGATCACCTGGGCGATGACCATGCCGGTCACCGTGTACAGCAGCCGCAGGTGGCGCAGGGGGCCCACGCCGGAAAAGAGCATGTAGCACACCAGCCCCACCACCACAGGCGGAAGCCCCATCAGCGTCCGGTTGATCACCACCAGGGCCCGCTTGCTCCGGCCGGAATAGCTGCCCAGCAGCACCCCCAGGGGGACGCCCGCCGCCAGAGCGATGACGGAGCTTGCCAGGGCCATGCGCAGGGTGGTGGCCAGGATGCTCCAAAGCTGTCGGTCGCCGGAGGTAATCAGTACCAGAGCCTGGACAAAGGCAGTCTCTATGGGACGTCTCCCCTTTCTTTTGAAAAAGGGCCTGCCGCGGGGCAGGTCCTTTTTGCGGCGGCCGGGGCCGCATTCTTTCCTTATCCGATCGCGCCGTTGTTGGCCCGGAAGGTGAGGAAGGTGGCCTTGTCGGAGAGAATGTAGGCCCCCGTCTCCTCCGCCATGGTGAGGCACACTCCCATGCCCGCGTTGGAGTAGGTGTACCAGTCGGCATAGCCCTCCACGGAGGCGGCGTCCGCCGTGATGCCCAGGTCCTCCGGCCACAGGGAGATCTCCTTGGTATGGGTGCCGGACTGGTCGCCCCGGGAGACGAAGGCATATTTCCCGTCGGCAATGGCGGCAAAGGCGTCCTTCACAGCGGCGGCCTCCTTCACCCCGGCAGGGTCGTCGGAGGGACCGCACAGGACGAAGTAGTTGTACATAAAGGTCAGCCGCTCCCCATCGAAGCCGGGCAGCACATAGGAGTATCCGCCATCCACAAAGTCCTCCTCCTGGCTCTTGGAGTGGACCAGCAGCAGATCGGCGTTGCCGTTCTGGGCGTTGGCAATGGCCTTTCCGGTGCCGGCGGAGGTGACCTCCACGGTGTAGCCGTAGGCATCCTC
>CALWOS010000054.1 GCA_944383185.1 uncultured Oscillospiraceae bacterium | reverse complement strand
TGGTCCGCAGCTGCCGGGACGTCATACCGATGGACTGGAGCACGGCCAGCTCCCGACGTCGGGCGGTGATGCCGGTGAGGATGGCGTTGAAGAAGTTCAGTACTCCCACCAGACCCACGATGAAGCTCAGAGCGCCTCCCAGCAGGAGGAACATGCTTCGGGTGCTCTCAAATTCCCCGGCGTAGGTGGCCTTGCTCTCATAGTCAAACTGGGGATTCACGTTCTCCGTGTAGTCCTGGAGAAAAGCTTCCATACTGGCGTTGGCCTCCTGGGTGGTATCAAAGGCGTAATACATGACGGAATCGGTGCCCGTGTCCCGCAGGAAGGTCGCCGCCCCCAGGACGAACTCATCGGCGCCGTAGTAGCGGTAGCTCAGGGCGGAGGGCACGATCACCAGGGCGGCCACGGTGTAGTTTACATCCCGGTATTGTACCGCCCGCTGGGCAAAGGCTGCGTTCTCCGGCACATCCTCCCGGGAACCATAGACCTGGCCGGTGGTGGGATCGTAGTACTCATACTCCTCCACGTACCGGATGGTCACCCTATCCCCCAGCCGGGCCCAGTGGCTGTCCATCTCCGGGTTTCCGTAGTCATCGTCACTGTATACAGCGGCAATGCAGTTCCCGTCCGGGTCGTTCAGCTTAGAGAGCTCCCCTTCCAGCACCGTCAGATGGCTGAGGGCAAAGGGCTCCATGCCGTAGAGCTGCACCCGGTCGGCCAGAAGGCCGTCCTCGGTGCGGTCCATGGAGGCGATCATGCTGTCCAGCTGCTCCTGGGTGTTCCAGCGGCTCCACATGGAGCGGTAGTATTCCTCGGTGACAAACTCCAGCGCCGGAGCAGTCTTGCCATAGACCCGGCCGCTGCCGGTGATGCCCCCCTGGGCGTCCACAGCGGCGATGACCTCCTCCGGCACTCCCATCTCATCGTTGAATGCGTCCCCGCCGGTCTGGAACTGCCCCGCATCGGCCAGGATGAAGTCGCTGGCGGTGAAGTTGGACACATACTTGTCCATATCAAAGCCTCTGGTAAAGGTCACGGTCAGGGTGAGCAGCACCACGGCCAGAGTCAGGGACAGCACCGTGAGGAAGGTCTTGCCCCGGCTGCGGCCCAGATTGGCCCAGGCCATGGACAGCAGGGACACCCCCTTGCCGCTCCGCTTGCCCTTCCGCTTCAGCGCCTTGCCCTCGGTGTAGCGCACCGCCTCCACCGGGGAGACTTTGCCCGCCAGGCGGCCGGGGCGGCGGCAGGAGATGAGCACCGTCACCAGGGCGAAGGCGGCAGCTCCCACAAAAAGCAACGGGCTCACCGAGACCACGGTGGTCACATTGTTGAGTTGGGCGGTGACAACCGGGGTGAGGACACCTCCCAGCAGCCAGCCCAGCAACAGGCCCGCGGGGATGCCAATGAGGGAGAGAAGCAGCGCCTGGGTGCGGATGATTCGCCGGAGCTGCCGGGGGGTGGTGCCGATGGTTTTCAGCAGGCCGTAGAAACGGATGTCCCCGGCCACGGAAATCTGAAACACATTGTAGATGATGAGGTACCCAGTGAACAGAATGAGGGCCAGCACCCCCACAATAATTGCCACCACAGAGGGGTCCAGCTTGTCGGACAGCTGCGCCCCGGTGTAGCCCCAGTTGACGCCGGTGGAGATATAGGTTTCTCCCGGTGTCTCCGACTGATAGCCGTGGTTTGTCAAAATCTCCTCCAGGTCGGCGGCGATGGAGCGGGCGCCGTGTTTCAGCATCACATCCAGGTTCCAGCTGCCCGTCATGCCGTCGCTGCCGGGCGGGGTGACGCCCACTTCGGCCAGAACGGCGTCCACCCGGCTTTCAGGAATGAGGATATGGTTGGCCACAATGGCCTCGTCGTACTCCCACCAGCCGCTTAAGGTAAAGGTCTGGGTGGTGGTATGGCCGTCCACATCAAAGGTGATCGTAAACTTGGCGCCGATCTCCGGCTCCACCCCCAGCAGCTCCAGCACATGGGTGTCGGTGGCCGCCTCATCGGTGCCCTCCCGGGGGAGACGGCCCTCCACCGGGTCGCAGTAGTTCCAGTGGGCCTGGTTGGCGTCGGAGTAGCCGATCTCCACATGGGACTTGTTAAAGGGCGCCTCTGTGGGCATACCCAGAAACCGGCGCAGGCCCCACTGGTCAATAAGCGGATCGCCCTTCAGGTCGTTAAACTGTTCCTCAGTGAGGTACTTGAAGGTGCCGTGGCTCCAGCCCCCGGACTGGCGGAAGTTGTTCTGCTGGATGCCCTCGTTGATGGAGAGGGCGATGGTAAAGAGTGACGTAAAAAGCACCGCTGTCAGGGCGATGGCCAGCACTGCCACGATGTTCCGGGTGCGGCTGGCGAGAAGGGTGCGCAGGCTCAGGCGGCGGATGCAGCCGCGGTTGGAGACCTTCATACAGTTCGCCCCCTTACCGCGTCACGATCCGCCCGTCCTCGATGCGGACGATGCGGTCGGCCATCTGGGCAATTTCCTCGTTGTGGGTGATCATCACCATGGTCTGGGCAAATTTCTGGCCGGTCACCTTCATCAGGCTGAGCACATCCTGGCTGGTACGGCTATCCAGGTTGCCGGTGGGCTCGTCGGCCAGCAGAATGGCGGGCTTGGTAGCCAGAGCACGGGCGATGGCCACCCGCTGCTGCTGTCCGCCGGAGAGCTGATTGGGAAGACTCTGCAATTTCTTCTCCAGCCCCAGGGTGGCGATGACCTCCTGGACATAGGACTTATCCACCCTGGCTCCGTCCAGCTGAATGGGCAGGACGATGTTCTCCCACACGCTGAGCACCGGCACCAGATTGTAGGATTGGAACACAAAGCCGATCTTCCGGCGGCGGAAGATGGTCAGGGCCTCATCCTTCAGGGCGAAGATGTCCCTGCCGTCCACGGTGACCGTGCCGGAGGTAGGCCGGTCCAGCCCACCCAGCATGTGGAGCAAGGTAGACTTGCCGGAACCGGAGGTGCCCACAATGGCCACAAACTCCCCCTGCTCAATACGGAGATTGACACCGTCCAGGGCCTTTACCTGGGTATCCCCGGCGCCGTAGTATTTTTTCAGATCACAGGTCTGTAAAATCGTCATGATGCTTTCCTCCAAAGAAAAAGTCTGTACCGTCTTTTGACAATACAGACTTTAACACGGAAATCTGTCCTGATACTTTCGAGAATGTGACAGTTTTGAAAGAAGTCCGTTACGGCCGGGGGAGGAAGAGGGAGAATACACTTCCCTTTCCGGCCGTGCTCTCCACCTTCACATAGCCTCCCTGCTTTTCCGCGATCTGCCGGGTGAGGTAGAGGCCGATGCCCACACCCTCAGTTTGCCAGGCACCCTGGGCACGGTAGAACCGCCCGAAAATCTTGGTCTGCTCTTCCTCAGGAATGCCTGGCCCGCTATCCGCCACCCGGATGGCAGAGAACAGCTCATAGTTTTTGACCTCAACGGTTACCGTCCCACCGGCGGGCGTGTACTTCACGGCATTGTCCAGCAGATTGCACACCGCCTCTTCCGTCCATTTCGCATCAAAGACAGCGGAGCCCGACCTTGCCCCTACGGTCAGGGCAATGCCCTTTTCCGCCGCTTTGGGGGCATATTGGGCGGCGGCACGCTCCACCACAGGGGCAATCTCGTCGGGCTGAGGATGAAGGGCCAGGATGCCCGTCTCCAGCCGGGAGGTCTTGACCAGGGCCTCGATCAGGGTCTGGAGCTTTTCCGCCTGGGCGGAAATGGCGGCGGCACAGTCCTTCCCCTGGGGCGTGAGGGGCTGCTCCGAGAGCAGCTGGGCGTAGAGCTGAAGATTGGCCACCGGGGTCTTGGTCTGGTGGGAGATGTCGGAGATCAGGGCGCTGATCTGGTCCTTCTGCTGGCGCACATTCCGTTCAGACAGGGCGCTGGCTGTCAGATATCGAGCCAATCGGCTCTCCAGAGCAGAGAGGCGGCTCTCGTCAGAGGTTTTTTCCAAAAAGCTGCCGTCTATGGCGGCGGTGAGCATGTCGTCCAGCCGCCGGATGGTGCGGGCAGTCCGCCAGCGGGCACACATGACCACGGCCAGAGCCAGCAGCACGGCGGCGCCCCCGATGATATATCCCGTCATGGCTTCACCGCCCAGGTGTAGCCGATGCCGTACACCGTCTTCAGATAGTCAGGCTTCCCGGGGTCGGCCTCCAGCTTGCTCCGCAGCCGCTTGACCGTGACGGACAGGGCGTTTTCCTCCACGAATTCCGCGCCGTCCGTCCATACCCGGTCCACCAGGGTGGCCCGGGACACGGCGTGCCCCCGATTTTCCACCAGCACCCGCAGGAGACGCTGCTCCGTTTTGCTCAGTTCCACGGCGGCTCCGTCCCGGCGGAAGTCCATCCGGTCAAAATCGAAGGTGAAGGGGCCCAGGGACAGTGTTCGAGAAACCGCGGGAAGGCCCCGTCGGAGCTGGGCATTCACCCTGGCCCGGAGCACGGCCAGGGAGAAGGGCTTGGTGATGTAGTCGTCCGCTCCGGCCTCCAGCCCGGTGACCTCGTCCAGCTCCAGGTCATTGGCGGTGAGCAGGATCACCGGCGTGGCGCTGCCCTCCCAGCGCACCTGACGCAACAGGTCCAGGCCGCTGCCGTCGGGGAGATTGATATCCAGGATCAGCAGGTCGAAGTTCTCCTCTGACAGCGCTTCCCGGGCCTGGGCCAGGGTAGAACGGCAGGTGACGGATGCCTCCGGCCCCGTCAGAGCCATGACGATACCCCGCCTCAGGGTCTCATCATCCTCTAAAAGAAAAATATGTTTCATGGTTGGTCCTCATCATTTGCGCTTCCACCTGATTTATGGTGTTTTATTATACCACAAATTCCGGCTTTGGAACATGGGAATCAGTTGCTGATGATGAGGCGCTATGGTATGATATGGATTACTTATTGCGGCCAACCGGGCCAGAATGGAGAACCGTATGAGAGAAGTAGATCCCGAAAGCACCGCCCGGGCGCTGGCCTTCGAACTCTGGATGAAGGCGCCTATGCCCATGGTGACCCTGATGAAGACGCTGGATGTGACGGCGCTGGTACGGCTGAGCCGGAAACGGGGTTATAAATTCAATATGCTCCTGTGCTGGTGTATCGGAAAGGCGGCGGCGGAGATGGAGGACTTCTACCTGCTTCCGGTGGGAGACAAGCTGATCCAGTACGACCGCCTGGCGGTCAATACGGTGGTGACCACCTGGGACGGCACCATCGCCACCTGTGACATTCCCGTTTCTTCCGATCTGGAGGAGTTCAATCGGGATTACCTGAAGCTCACCGGACAGGTCCACGAGAGCGGGGAGAGCTTTGAACTGGGCGAAGATTATATGGTGATCGGCACCTCCGCTCTGGCGGGGTATGAGATTGACGGTGCGGTAAATATCTACGCCGGATGCTACAACAACCCCTTTCTTATCTGGGGCAAATACCGGAAAAAGTGGCTGCGGGCCACCTTGCCGGTGTCCTTCCAGTTTCACCACACCCAACTGGACGGTATCCCGGCGGCGGAATTTTTGGAGCGGCTGCAGCGGAAAATC
>CALWOS010000053.1 GCA_944383185.1 uncultured Oscillospiraceae bacterium | reverse complement strand
GGGCTGGAGGCCAGCCTCCGGCGCTTCGCCCACTATGACTACTGGGACGACGCCGTGCGCCGGAGCATCCTGGCGGACTCCGGGGCGGATCTCATCGTCTACGGCATGGCCGAGCGGGCGGAGACGGAGGTGGCCCTCCGCCTGGGGAAGAAGCAGCCCCTCTCTGCCCTCTATGACATCCCCGGCATCTGCTACCTGACCGCGGATCCGGAAAAAGACTGCCCCTTCCCCCATGTGGAGCTGCCTGGTTTTGAAGAGGTGGCCGGGGACAAGGCTGCCTACGCACGGGCAACCGCGGTGGAATACCGGGAGCACGACCCCATCCGGGGCAAGGCCCTGTGGCAGCGCCACGGGGCGCGGACATTGGTGTGCAATCCCCCGGCCCGCCCCCTGGAAACGGCGGAGCTGGACGCGGTGGCCGCCCTCCCCTTCACCCGGGAGCCCCACCCCATGTACGAGGCTATGGGGGGTGTACCCGCCATTGAGGAGGTGCGCTTTTCCGTTATCCACAACCGGGGCTGCTTCGGAGGGTGCAACTTCTGCGCTCTGGCTTTCCACCAGGGCCGCATGGTCACCAGCCGCAGCCACGAGAGCGTGATCGCGGAAGTGGAAAACATGACCCGCCATCCCCTTTGGAAAGGTTATGTGAGCGATGTGGGCGGGCCCACGGCGAACTTCCGCCACCTCTCTTGTCCCCAGCAGAAAAAGCACGGTATGTGCCCGGAGAAACGCTGCCTGGCCCCCACGCCCTGCCGGAACCTGGACGCGGACCACAGCGACTATCTGCGCCTGCTGCGGAAGCTCCGCGCCCTGCCGGGGGTAAAAAAGGTCTTTATCCGCAGCGGCATCCGCTTTGATTACCTCCTCCGGGATCCCAAGGGGGAGTTTTTTCCGGAGCTAGTGCGCTACCATATCTCCGGCCAGTTGAAGGTGGCCCCGGAGCACTGCGTGGACCGGGTCCTGGATTACATGGGCAAGCCCCATATCCAGGTGTATGAGCGCTTCCTGGAGCAGTACCGGAAACTCAACCAGCGCTATGATAAGGCCCAGTTCCTGGTGCCTTATCTCATGAGCAGCCACCCTGGCTCCACCCTCCGGGACGCGGTGGCCCTGGCGGAGTATCTCAACCGCATGGGCCGTCAGCCGGAGCAGGTCCAGGACTTTTACCCCACTCCGGGCACCATCTCCACCTGCATGTACTACACGGGGTTGGATCCCCGGACCATGGAGCCGGTATATGTGGCCCGCTCCCCCCGGGAAAAGGCTCTCCAGCGGGCGCTTCTCCAGTGGAAGCGGCCGGATAAGCGCCCCCTGGTGCTGGAGGCGCTCCGCCAGGCCGGGCGGGAGGACCTGATCGGCTACGGCAGGGAGTGCCTGGTCCGGCCGGACCACCGCCCGGACGGTAAGCCCGCCCCCGGGAAGAAGCCTCGCACCGCCGCGCCGGCGCCGCAGCCGGAGCGGCCCAAAAAGAAAAAGCCCGGCTGGGCCAAAGCCAAGAGCCAAAGGGGGAAAAAGCGCCCGTGAACTGGGAAAAGCTGCCCCTCTATCTGGGATTGGGCTATCTCGCGTGCGTCAACCTGGCGGCCTTTGCCGTATACGGCTGGGATAAATTCGCCGCCCGCCGGGGCACCCGGCGGGTGCGGGAGGCTACGCTGCTGCTTCTGGCCGTGCTGGGGGGCAGCGCAGGGGCCATTTTGGGCATGTGCCTCTTTCGCCACAAGACCCGGCACCTTTTGTTTTCCCTGGGCCTGCCTCTGATTTTGCTGGCGCAGCTTCTGGCGGCGGCAGCGCTGCTGTGGTGGTAGAGCCGGCCCGCCATCCTGACAGGCCTCGGGCAGTCTATTTATAATTTGCAATTGTATAAGGAGCGAGCGACATGAAACTGAGCGACACCCATGTCCGGGGGCATATCGCCGCCCTCATTGCCGTGACTATCTGGGGCGGCGCCTTTGTGGCTGCCCAGGTGGCTTTGCAATATGTCAAGCCCACGGAGCTGATGTGTATCCGCATCCTCCTGGGCATCCTGGCCACCACCTGCGTCCACCCCAAGCCCCTGGGCTGGCTGGGCTGGAAACAGGAGCGGTATTACCTCCTGGCCGCCGCCCTGGGCGTGACCTTCTATTATTTTTTCCAGAATATGGCCCTCACCTACAGCAGCGCCAGCAATGTCGCTGTACTCTGCTCCCTGGCGCCCCTGGTCACGGGCCTGGCCGCGCCCCTGCTCCAGAAGGCGCCCCGGCCCCGGGGCTGGTTTTATGTGGGCTGCGCCCTGGCGGTCATTGGCTCGGCGCTGACGGTGTATAACGGTTCCGCCGTGCTGCAGCTCAACCCCATCGGGGACGCCATGGCCCTTGTGGTGGCGGTGATCTGGGGGCTTTACGCCATCGTCAGCCGGAAGATCACCAGCTTTGGCCACAAGCTCATCCCCACCACCCGGAAAATGCTGGTCTATGCCCTGATCCTGGCCCTTCCCCTTACCCTGGCCTTTGGGGTGGAGGCGCGTCCGGCGGACCTGGCCCACTGGGATCTGATCCTGGCCTCTCTCTATTTGGGTGTGGGCGGCTCCTGCCTGTGCTATCTCCTGTGGAGTTACGCCATTTACCAGCTCGGTTCCGTGCGGACCAGCACCTATGTGTACTTGGAGCCCCTGGTGACCATGGCGGTGGCCGCGGCCCTTCTTGGGGATAAAATCACGTGGATCGCCCTGCTGGGCGCGGCGTGCATCATCGTCGGGCTGCTCCTCACGGAGCGCCGCGGGAAACGACAAAACTAGTGCTCCTTCGCTCTTTACAAAGAGATCGTTTCGCGGTATGCTGTAAGCACAGCTTATCCAATTTTAAGCTCATATCTTTATCCCACAACCCTGCATGGGCGGATGGCCGGATCCCCGGCTGTCCGCCGCTTTTTTTGCCGCGCGGCAGAACGGCATAGCCAATGCGGGTCAATACAAAAAACGGAATCCCC
>CALWOS010000052.1 GCA_944383185.1 uncultured Oscillospiraceae bacterium | reverse complement strand
GTATGCTCAGGAAGGAGGGATGCGCCATGGCGGATATACGGGAGAGCCTGCCCTGGGAGGACCGGGTGTCCCTGTCGCTGCGGCGGCTTTATGAGGATTACGGCTACCGCCGCTACCATATGGCCCGGTTCGAGCCCTATGACATGTACCGGGAAAACCGGAATTTTCTGGACGGCGGCGCGGTGCTGACCTTTACGGACCCCAGCGGCCGGCTCATGGCCTTGAAGCCGGACGTGACCATGAGCATTGTGAAAAACCTGCGCCCGGAGACCCGGGTGCAGAAGCTATACTATGTGGAGAACGTCTTCCGCCTGGCCCACGGCACCCGGGAGTACCGGGAGATCGGGCAGATCGGCGTGGAGAGCATCGGCGCGGCGGACCTCTACGCCCAGAGCGAGGTCCTCACCCTGGCTGAGGAGACCCTGGCCGCGGTGGACGGGGCGCACCTCCTGTGCCTGAGCAGTATGCGCTTCATCGCCGCGGTGTTCGCCGCCTGCGGCTTTTCCCCGGAGCGCGCCCACCGGGCCATGAAGCGCCTCCGCCGGCGGAGCCTGGGGGAGCTGGAGGCGCTGTGCCGGGAGGCGGGGGTCTCCCCCTGGGCTGCGGCGCTGCTTTTGGGCGCGGCAAAGCATTCCGGCGCGCCGGAGGAGGTCCTGCCCGCCATGGCGGCCCTCTCCCCGGACGAGGAGATGACAGCCGCCCTCCGGGAACTGGAGGACCTGTGCGCCATTGTGAAGAGCCCCAACCTGCGATTGGACTTCACCATGCTCAGCGACCTGGACTATTATAACGGCATCGTGTTCCAGGGCTTTGTCCAGGGCCTGCCCCGGGCGGTGCTCTCGGGGGGGCGGTATGACAAGCTCTTGGAGCGTTTCGGCCTCTCCCTGCCGGCTTTGGGCTTCGCCCTCTATCTGGGGGAGCTGGAGCGCTACTTCGGCGGGACGGAGAACGGCACGCCGGACGCGGTTCTGGTGTACGGCGGCGCGGCGGCGGAGACCGTCCGGGCCGCGGCGGAGCGCCTGCGCCGGGGCGGCCTGCGGGTGCGGGTGCAGCAGTGCCTGCCGGGGCCGGAGGAAAAGGGGCTTTGCTATGTCCTGCGGGAAAACGGGGAAATGGAGGTGAGCGGCCTTGCTTAGCATCGCGCTGCCCAAGGGCAGAATGGGAAACGCGGTTTACGAGCGCTTTGCGGCGCTGGGCTGCGCCTGTCCGGAGATGCAGGAGGACAGCCGGAAGCTGGTGTTTGAGAATCCGGAGGCCCAGGTGCGCTACATGCTGGTCAAGCCCACGGACGTGACGGTCTATGTGGAGCGCGGCGCGGCGGACATCGGCGTAGTGGGCAAGGACGTGCTTTTGGAGTACGACCCGGACGTCTATGAGCTTCTGGACTTGAAGCTGGGCGCCTGCCGGGTGGCCGTGGCGGCCCGGAACGGATGGAAGGAGGACCTGAGCCTCCCCCTCCGGGTGGCCACCAAGTACCCCAACATCGCCCGGGAGCACTACCGCCGCCAGAACCGGGATATCGAGATCATCAAGCTCAACGGCAGCATAGAGCTGGCCCCCATCCTGGGCCTGAGCGACGTGATCGTGGATATTGTGGAGACGGGCACCACCCTCCGGGAGAATGATCTGGGGGTCTTTGAGACCGTAGCGCCCTCCAGCGCCCGGCTGATCGCCAACAAGAGCAGCTATCAGTTCAACAAGGCCCGGATCGACGGTCTGGTGAAGGAATTGGAGGCCATGTCATGATCGCCATCTATGATCTGCACACCGTCCCCCGGGAGGAGATCCTCAGCCGGAAGCGGGCGGGGACGCCCCCGGAGGTGGAGGCCTCCGTGGCGGAGATCCTGGAGGCTGTGCGCCTCCGGGGGGACGCGGCGGTGCTGGAATACGGGGCGCGCTTCGGCGGGGCAGAGCTCACGGCGCTCCGGGTGGACGATGCGGAGCTGGAGGCGGCGGCGGCGCGCTGCGCCCCGGCGCTCCTTTCCGCCCTGGAGCAGGCGGCGGAGAACATCCGGGCCTTTCACAAAGAGCAGCTCCGCCCGGGCTTCCGCCTGGAGCGGCCCGGCGGCGTGATTTTGGGCCAGCGGGTGCTGCCTCTGGACACCGTGGGGATCTATGTCCCCGGGGGCACGGCGGCTTACCCCTCCACCGTGCTCATGGACGCCATCCCCGCGGCCCTGGCCGGGGTGCGCCGGGTGGTCATGGCCACCCCCTGCGGCGGGGACGGACGGATCAACGACGCGGTCCTGGCCGCGGCAAAGATCGCCGGGGTGACGGACATCTTCAAAATGGGCGGGGCCCAGGCGGTGGCCGCCCTGGCCTACGGCACGGAGAGCGTGCCGAAGGTGGACAAGATCGTGGGCCCCGGGAACATCTATGTGGCCACGGCCAAGCGCCAGGTCTTCGGCCTGGTGGACATCGACATGATCGCCGGGCCCAGCGAGATCCTGGTCCTGGCGGACGGGGCGGCCAACCCCCGCCACGTGGCGGCGGACCTTCTGAGCCAGGCGGAGCACGACGTGCTGGCCAGCGCCGTGCTGGTGTGCGACAGCATGGACCTGGCCCGGGCCGTGGCCGCGGAGCTGGAGCGGCAGGTGGAGACCCTCCCCCGGCGGGAGATTGCCCGGGCCTCCCTGGAGAACAACGGGCGCATCCTGGTCTGCCGGGACCTGGCCGAGGCCGTGGACATGGCCAACCTCCTGGCCCCCGAGCACCTGGAGCTGTGCGTGGCGGAGCCCTTCGCCCTGCTGGAACAGGTGCGCAACGCCGGCAGCGTCTTTCTGGGGCGCTACGCCCCGGAGGCCCTGGGGGACTACTGGGCCGGGCCCAACCACACCCTGCCCACTCTGGGCACCGCCCGGTTTTCCAGCCCCCTCTCCGTAGAGGAGTTTGTCAAGCGCAGCAGCTATATTTATTACACGCCCGAGGCCCTGGCCGGGGCGAAGGACGCCATCGGCGTCCTGGCCCGGCAGGAGGGGCTGGAGGCCCACGCCCGGAGCGTGGAATCCAGATTTGAGGACTGACGGGATATGGAACGGTTTTTGGATGCAAAGCTCCGCGCCCTGGCGGCCTACACCCCCGGGGAGCAGCCCCGGGATATGGGGAAGCTCATCAAGCTCAACACCAACGAGAGCCCCTTCCCCCCGTCCCCCAAAGCCCTGGCGGCGGCGGAGGCGGCGGCGCGGGAGCTGCGCCTGTACCCGGACCCGGCGTGCGCGGCGCTCCATGCCGCCATCGCCTGGCGCTTTGGCCTTGCCCCGGAGCAGGTCTGCACCGGCAACGGCAGCGACGAGCTCCTGGGCCTCCTCTTCCACGGCTTCTGCCCCCGGGGGGCGGCGTTCCCGGACATCAGCTACGGCTTTTACCCGGTGTTCGCGGAGATGTTCTCCGTCAAGTGGACGGAGGTGCCCCTCCGGGAGGACTTCTCCGTGGCGGTGGAGGACTACGCCTCCCAGCCGGGGACGGTGTTTCTCGCCAACCCCAACGCCCCCACGGGACTGTGCCTGCCCCTTTCGGACATCCGGCGGCTGCTGGAGCAAAACCCGGCGCGCCTGGTGGTCATTGACGAGGCCTATGTGGACTTCGGCGGAGAGAGCGCCGCGTCCCTCCTGGGCGAGTATGAAAACCTTTGCGTGGTTCAGACCTTCTCCAAGTCCCGGCAGCTGGCCGGGGGGCGCCTGGGCTTTGCCCTGGGGAGCAAGGGGCTGATCCGGGACCTGACGACGCTGAAATTCAGCTTCAACCCCTACAGCGTCAACCGGGTCGCCCTGGCCGCGGGGACGGCGGCCATGGAGGACGAGGCGTATTTTGAGGCCTGCCTGCGAAAAATCATGGAAGCCCGGGAGTGGGCCGCCGGGGCGCTCCGGGCCCTGGGCTGCACGGTGCTGCCCAGCAGGGCGAATTTCCTCTTTGTCTCCGCGCCGGGCCTTTCCGGCGGGGACTACTACGCCGCGCTGCGCCGGCGGCAGATTTTGGTGCGCTGGTTCGAAAAGCCCCGGACCCGGGACTATGTGCGCATCACCGTGGGCACCCGGGAGGAGATGGAGGCCTTGGTCCGGGCCACGGAAGAGATCTTGAAGGGAGGGACTGTGTAATGGCCTGTGCGGAAATCCTGCGCAAGACTGCCGAGACCGACATCCGCCTTCGCCTGGACACGGCGGGGGGAGAGACCCGGGTGGACACCGGCTGCGGCTTCCTGGACCACATGCTGACCCTGTTTGCCCGCCACGGGGGCTTCGGCCTGGAGCTCTCGTGCCGGGGCGACCTCCATGTGGACGCCCATCATACCACCGAGGACGTGGCCATCGTTCTGGGCCGGGCCTTTGACGAGGCCCTTGGGGAGCGCCGGGGCATCCGGCGCTACGGCTCCATGCTCCTGCCCATGGACGAGGCGCTGATCCTCTGCGCCGTGGACATCAGCGGCCGGGCCTGCCTGGGCTGGGCCCTGGACATCCCCGCGGCCAGGGTGGGGGATTTTGACACGGAGCTTACAAAGGAGTTCTTCCTGGGCTTTGTCCGGGCCCTGGGCTGCTGCGTCCATCTCCGGCAGCTGGCCGGGGAGAACAGCCACCACATCATCGAGGGGGCCTTCAAGGCCTTTGGCCGTGCCCTGGGCCAGGCGGTCAGCGCCGACCCCGCCCGGGCCGGGGAGATCCCCTCCACAAAGGGGACAATATTGTGAGCATCGCCATCATCGACTACGGCGTGGGCAACCTCTTCAGCCTAAGCTGCTCCCTGGGGTACCTGGGCCTGGAGAGCGCCGTCACGGCGGAGGCAGCTGCCCTGGAGCGGGCCAGCCACATCATCCTCCCCGGGGTGGGCGCCTTTGGGGACGCCATGGAAAAGCTCCGCGCCACGGGGCTGATCCCGGTGCTGGACGCCCAGGTGAAAAAGGGCAAGCCCCTCCTGGGCATCTGCCTGGGGATGCAGATGCTGTTTGAAACGAGCTATGAGTACGGCGCGCACGACGGCCTGGGCTACCTCAAGGGGGAGGTGCGCCCCCTGGCCCCGGACATCCCGGGGAAAAAGGTGCCCCACATGGGCTGGAACGCCCTGGAGCTGGTAAAGCCGGGGCACCCCCTGCTCCGGTACACCCGGCCGGGGGACTACGTGTACTTTGTCCATTCCTACTACGCCGCGGGCTGCGGCGAGAGCCTCCTGGCCACGGCGGAATACGGGGTGGAGGTGCCCGCGGCGGTGGCGGACGGGAACGTCTGCGGCTGCCAGTTCCACCCGGAGAAGAGCGGCAAGG
>CALWOS010000051.1 GCA_944383185.1 uncultured Oscillospiraceae bacterium | reverse complement strand
GCGCAGCGGTGGCCCATCCGCTGGGTGAGGGCGCGGACGATGGCGAGGCCCAGGCCGGTATTTTTCCCGGTGCGCATTTTGTCCGCGGTGTAAAAGCGCTCAAAGACCCGGGCGGCGTCCTCCTCCGTCATGTCCGGGGCGGGGTTAAAAAACGCGGTGACGATCTCCCCGCCCTCCCGGTACAGCCGGATGGTGAGAGGCGGCGCTGCATGTTCCAGGGCGTTGGTGAGAAGGTTGGAGAAAATGCGTACCACGGCCTTCCGGTCCGCCCATATCTGGGGCAGCCCCTCCTCCAGATAGACCCGCACCGCCAGCCCCTCCGCCTCCAGCTGCTGCGCACCCGCGGCCAGAAGGTCGCTCAGCTCCCGGCGCAGATCCACCGGCTCCGGCGTCAGGGGCCACTGGCCGCCCTCCACACGGGACAGGTCGTAAAAGCCGGTGATGAGGGTCTGCAGGGTCTCCGCCCGGCCCCGGATCACCTGGAGATACTCTTTCCGCTTTTCCGGGTCCGGCTCCGTTTCCAGCAACTGGAGATAACCCAGGATGGCGGTGAGGGGCGTGCGCAGGTCATGGGAGATGTTGGCGATTTGGGCGCGAAGGTCCTCCTCCTGTTTCCGGGAGTAGGCCAGTTCCTCCTGACGGCGGGCCAGAAGGGCGTTCACCTCCTCCAGCAGCCCTTCCGCCCCCCGGCTGGCACAGGGCACGTCCAGGCGGGCGGTGGTCTCGTTTTTCAGATGCTGCTGCAGGCGCTTGCGCGCCTCCCGCATGCCCCACTCCAGGGCAATGATCCAGCAGGCCAGGCAGGCGCACAGGGCAAAGAGGGCGATGGTGACGGTGGTTTGCATACGGCGGGCCTCCTTGACGGCAGAGAAAGGGGCGCTCCCCCGCTCCGGGCTGGGGCGGGGGAGGCAGAAAGCGTTCAGTGGATCTCCCGGCGGGAGAAACGCCACAGGCCCAGGGCGGTGAAGCCCACCAGCCAGACGGCGCCCACGGCCAGGGCGGTCAGAAGCAGGGAGGGATCCCCCGCGACTTTGGACGCCTGTCCCAGGAGCGTGGTGGGCCACAGGTTATAGATCTGCCGCAGTACAGTGCCCACAGGGCCTTCAAACAGCAGGGAGAAAAGATCCAGGGCCGTGGGGACCACGATTACCACGCCCACGCAGGCGAAGGTGGCGGCGATGTCGCTTTTGAAAAGGAAGAAGCACAGGCAGCTCAGGGCCTGGCACCCCAGCCACAGGGGCAGGGCCGCCGTCAGGCAGTAGCGCAGGATGGGGAAGACCGCGGCGTCCGTCTCCGGGTTGTGCAGGAGGAAGATCCAGCACAGCGCCAGGTAAAAGCCCAGCATCACCACGCAGGCCAGCAGCGCCAGGATGGTCTCCGCCAGGAGCTTGCCCAGGTAGATCCGGCTCCGGGGAATGCCGAAGGAGACCTCGTTTTTCATGGTGCCGAATTTGTACTGCCCCGCGAAGACCATGTCCCCGGTGAAGAGGGTGGCGTAAAAGCCCACAGACAGCATCATAGTCAGCATGCCCGCCCCGGTATAAAAGTCCACCGTGTTGCCGTTGGCGTTGGTGAAGGCCCAGCCGGCCACCAGCAGCGCCTCCAGCGCCAGGACCACGCCCAGGGTGATCCAGGTATAGCTCCGGCGAAAGACTTTGTAGAGTTCCCCGTTCAGATAGTTCAGCATTTCTCTTCCCCTCCAATCAGCTTCAGGAAATAGTCCTCCAACGCCGCGCCCTTGCGCTCCATGGCCAGGATGGGGATGCCCGCCGCGGCCAGGGCCGCGGAAACGGGAGCCGGGTCATCCAGATGGTCGAACAAAAGGATGACGTTCCCAGGCTGGACCTGGAACTGGTCCGTGCCCAGGCGGGACTGGAGCACGGCGGCGGCCTTGGCCGCGTCCCCCACCTCCAGGCGCAGGCAGGTGCGGCAGCGGTCGTGGAGCTCTTGGGCGGTGATTTCCTCCAGCAGCCGCCCCTTTTCCATAAAGCCGTAGCAGGTGGCCACGGTGGACAGCTCCGTGAGGATGTGGCTGGAGATGAGGATGGTGGTCCCCAGCTCCTGGTTGAGCTGCCGCAGCAGGCTGCGGAACTCCACCACGCCCTCCGGGTCCAGGCCGTTGATGGGCTCATCCAATATGAGCAGATCCGGCCGGTTCATCAGCGCCAGGGCGAGCCCCAGGCGCTGCTTCATGCCCAGGGAGAAGGCCTTGAACTTCTTGTTTCCCGTGTGCAGCAGGTCCACGGCCCCCAGGGCCTCTTCCACCACCGCCTTGCCGGGGATGCCCCGCTGGCGGCGGTAATATTCCAGATTGGCCCGGGCGCTGAGGAAGGGGGCGAAAGAGGGAATCTCGATCATGACCCCCGTGCGGGAGCGCTGCCGGCGGATGCCGCTGCCCGAGACGCCGAACAGGGCCACAGACCCCGCGGTGGGGACGCCCTGCCCGGTGACCATGCGCATGAGGGTGGTCTTGCCCGCCCCGTTGCGTCCTACAAGGCCGTAGATCTCGCCCCGGCGCAGATGGAGCTCCACCCCGTCCAGGGCCGTGAGAGCGCCGTAGCGGCGGGTGAGGCCGAAGGTCTCCAAAACCATGTCTTCCATAAGGGAAAACCTTCCTTTCTTTTGAGCTTGGCTCTACTGTACCGGCGAAAGGCAAAGAACGCTCCAAGAAAGTATAAAGAAAGTTGAAAGAATCTTTTCAGTCTTCTGTATCCTCGTGGGGCGCTTCCAGGCGGAAGCCGATGCCCCACACGGTGTGGATACAGTCTTTCCGGGCGCCCGCCCGGGCGAGCTTGGAGCGGAGGTTGGAGATGTGGACGTTCACTGTGGCGTCATCCCCCATGTAATCCTCGCCCCAGACGTGTTCATAGATCTGGGCCCGGGAGAACACCTGCCCCGGATGCTCCAGAAAAAGCTCCAATATGGCAAACTCCCGGGTGGTGAGGCCCAGCTCCGCGCCGTCCAGGGCGGCGGTGTGGCCCTCCGGGTCCAGGCTGAGCCCCTTCCAGGTCAGGCGCTTCTGCCGGGGGGCGGAGAACTGCCGCGCCCGGCGGAGCTGGGCCTCCGCCCGAGCCAGGACCTCGGCGTTGTCGAAGGGCTTGGGGATGAAGTCATCCGCCCCCAGGCGCAGGGCGTTTACCCGGTCCTCCACGGCTACCTTGGCCGAGAGGACGATGATGGGCATGGTCTTGCCCTGACGGACCTGGGCGATGAATTCCTCCCCTGTGGCCCCTGGGAGCATCAGGTCCAGGAGCACCAGGTCATAGTCGTATTTCTCCGCCCACAGAAGGGCTTCGCTGCCGGAGAAAGCCGGGCGGCAGATACAGCCCGCCCCTTCCAGTATGGTGCACAGCAGACGGTTGATGTACACATCGTCCTCCACCACAAGGACTTTTGCGCCGGTGAGCATAATAGGACCCCTCTCCTTTCCAGAGGCAAAGCGCCGCGGGGCCGCTTTGCTACGGATTGGATTATAATATACAAAGCGCGCCTTGGCAAGCCGTGCGGGCGAAACCGGCGGCAGGCACGGGGCCACGGGTTTCCCCTCCCTCCATGCTCCCGCCGCGTAGGGTGTGAAAAAGGAACCGCTCCCCCAGCCCGACTCGGCTGGGGAAGCGGGAACGCGGTGGACGTGGCTTTCTTCCACCAGGTCAAAACCCTTTTTGGGACACGTGTTTGATATAGGCCAAGGCGATCCCCGCCACCACGAACTCCGAAACGGGCAAGGCGATCAGCACGCCGCCCAGCTGGAAAAAGGCCGGCAGGACAAACAGCAAAAGGCCGCTGAGGGCGATGCTCCGCAGCACGGCGATCACCAGGGACATGGCGCTCCGCATGATGGATTGCAGGTAATAGGTGGCCAGGACCGTGATCCCCAGGAACAGGAACAGCGGGAAGTATGTCCGGATGACAAACGGCGCGATCTCCAAAACCTCCGGCGTGGCCGCGATAAACAGCCGGGTGATCTCTATGGGAAACAGCTCACCCAGGCCGGTGAACACAACCCCCAAAACGCAGCTTGTGACAAGGGCCATACGGAATACCTGCCGGATGCGGTCTGTCCGCCCGGCGCCATAGTTGACCGATACCAGGGGCTGGATCGCCTGCCCCACGCCGCAGAACAGGGCTTGGAAGAGGGAGGACACCGTCCCCACCACACCGTAGACCGACAGTGCCGCGACGCTGCCGTACCGTATGATCTGGTTGTTGATGATGACCGAAAGAATCACCGTGCCCAGGTCCAGCACGCTGGAGCCAAAACCGATGGCGAGGATGTTCCGCGCCGCCGCGAGGGGCCGGCGGGGGCGCACCAGCCGCAGGCCGCAGCTCCGGCGGAAGAAATGCGCGCACATGACCAGCACCTGCAGGCTTGTCCCGGCCACAGTGGCAATCGCCGCGCCCTCCATGCCCATGTCCATCGGGAAGCACAAAAACCAGTCCCCGAACACATTCAGAAGCCCGCCGCTGACGACGGCCCCCATCGCCAGGCCGGGCGCGCCGTCGTTCCGGAGGAACGCCCCAAGGAAAGTAGGGGCGACAAAAACCGGGAAAAACCGGATGATCCAGATTGCGTAGTCCATGACATAGGGGAGCGTCGTCTCGTCTGCGCCGAAGAAGGTCAGGATCTCGTCGTGGAACAGGAAAAAGATGATCCACCCCGCCGCAACAATCAGGGCCATCAAGATAAGCGAAGCGGTGAAATATGCGTTCCCCTTTTCCGCGTTCCCCTCGCCTTTGGCGTTGCCCATAAGCACGGAGCCGCCGATCCCGCACAGGATCGCCAGAAACGTCAGCACGCCGTAAAAGGGCGTGATCGCCGCCATGGCGGCGGTCCCCATGGGTCCGACGGACTGGCCGACGGCGATGGTGTCCACAAAGCTGTAAATGGACATGACCAGGGCGCTGCCCATGGAGGCGGCCAGATATTTGTAATAGAGCGGCTTGATATT
>CALWOS010000050.1 GCA_944383185.1 uncultured Oscillospiraceae bacterium | reverse complement strand
TTGGGCACCACGCTGTTGAGGGTCATGGAGCCGGAGTAGACGCAGCCCTGGGCGGTGGACCAGATGTTCAGCACCAGCACCAGGAAGGCGGGGGCGAGCAGGCCCTGCATGGAGAGCATGATGGCCACGTCGGGGGTGCCGGTGACCACGGTGCCGATGGCGCCGGACAGGAGCATGAAGGTGTTGCCCAGCATCAGCGTGATGATCATGGCGATGACGGCGGACTTGGTGCTCTTGGCAAAGCGCATGATGTCCGGGGTGAACATCACGGCGCCCACGGCGTAGGAGCCGACGCCCAGGCCCACGGCGTAGCTGTAGTCAATGGGGCTGGCGGGGACGATTTCATTCATCCCGGCGATGCCGCCGGCGTCCCGCACGGCGATGACCATGGAGATCACGCCGAAGATGATGATCAGGGGCACGGCAATGTTACTCAATATGGTCATCCACTTCATGCCGCGCATGGCTGTGAGCGTCATGCCGATGCCGCCCAGGATGGCCACGGGGATGATGGGCACCGCAGGGAACAGGGTGTTGGTGGTCTGGCCGATGAGATACGCGTCGATGGAGAACCAGCCGATGGTGGTGATGACCACGATGGCCACGGGGATATAGGTGCCGGCCTTGCCGAAAGAGTACTTGCTCAAAAGGCCGGTGCTCATGCCGCTCTTGGCGGAGATGACACCCATGGCGCAGGCCAGGACGGCCAGGATCACGCTGCTGAGCAGCGTGGCCGTAACGGTGTCGCGGAAGGTGAGGCCAACGCCCATGTTGCCGCCGGCCTGCATGCTGGTGACAACGAAGACATAGCCCAGGGAAACGGTGAGCAGGCTGAGAAAGCTTCTGCGCGCCGTCTTGGGGACAGGCTGCTTACTGAATTCGTCGCTGTTTTCCACTACAACTTCCTTTTTTTCTTCATCCATTGCAAAACCCTCCTCCTTTTCGTGTGAATTGCGCAAAACGAGAAGACGATTTCGGCTTCGCCCTGACTGTTTTACACAAAGGATTATAGTCCGCAGCCGGGAAAAGTCAAGAAAGTAGCAAAAGTAACATTCCCCTAAGGGGAGGGTTTTCGAAAAAGCCGGCCCGCACAGCGGAACAATGCCGCCGTGCGGGCCGGATCATAAGAGCGCTCAGAGCACCTTGGAGAGAAAATCCCGGGTGCGCTGCTCTTTGGGGTCGGAGAAGAAGGCGTGGGGTTCGTTTTCCTCCAGGATTTTGCCGCCGTCCATAAAAAGGACGCGGGTGCCCACTTCCCGGGCAAAGCCCATCTCATGGGTGACCACCACCATGGTCATCCCCTCCTGGGCCAGCTCTTTCATGACTTCCAGCACCTCCCCCACCATCTCGGGGTCCAGGGCAGAGGTGGGCTCGTCAAAGAGCATGACCTTGGGCTTCATGGCCAGGGCGCGGACGATGGCGATGCGCTGCTTCTGGCCGCCGGAGAGCTGGGCGGGGTAGGCGTCCGCCTTTTCCTCCAGGCCCACCCGCTTGAGGAGGGCTGTGGCGGTGTCGTCCGCCTCCGCCTGGCTCATGAGCTTGGTGCGCACGGGGGCCAGGGTGATGTTCCGGCGGATGGTCATGTTGGGGAAGAGGTTGAAGTGCTGGAACACCATGCCCATCTGCTGGCGGATCTTGTCGATGTCCGCCTTGGGGTCCGTGATGACCTGGCCGTCGAAGGTGATGGTGCCGGCGCTGGGCTCCTCCAGGAGGTTCAGGCAGCGCAGGAAGGTGCTCTTGCCCGAGCCGGAGGGACCGATGATGACCACCTTTTCCCCGGGATAGATGTGCTGGTCGATGCTGTCCAGGACCAGGTGGTCCCCGAAGGACTTGGAGAGAGCTTTAACGTCGATCACTTTGCCGCAGCCTCCTTTCCAGCTTGCCCTGGAGCCAGGTGAAGATAATGACGATGGCCAGATAGATCAGCGCGCTGCCGATGAGGGGCGGCATATAGTCATAGTTCCGGCCGCCGATACGCATGGCCTGGTAGGTGAGTTCCGCCGCGCCGATGGTGTTGACCAGGGAGGTGTCCTTGAACAGCGTGATGAACTCATTGCCCAGGGAGGGCAGGATGTTCTTGAATGCCTGGGGGATGACGATGAAGCGCATGGTGTCCAGGTAATTGAGGCCCAGGGACCGGCCCGCCTCGCTCTGGCCCACGTCCACGCTCATCAGCCCGCCCCGGACGATCTCCGCTGCATAGGCCCCGGAATTGATGCCAAGGCCGATGATGCCCACCATGACCTTGTCCCGGCTGGAGGCGAAGATGACGAAGCCCCAGATGAGGATCTGCACCATCATGGGCGTGCCCCGGATGATGGTGGTGTAGAGCTTGCACAGCGCGTTGAGGATGGACAGCAGGATGTTCCGCCGTCCCGGGCGCTGCTGGTCGTGAGCGGTGCGGATGACCGCCACCACCACACCGAGGACCATGCCGAAGATCAGGGCCACCACTGTCATCTCCAGGGTGATGCCCAGGCCGCTTAAGTAGAGCTTCCAGCGCTCCCCCTCAATAAAGGCCTTGTAGAATTTCCCGGCGATGCCCATGAGTCCTTCCAGCATAGCAGGGGCCTCCTTTCCTTAAAATAGGAGAAAAGGGCGGCACGGAAGGCCGCCCCATGCTCTTCTCCGGCTCAGGCCGCCGGAATGTACTTGTCGATGATGGCCTGGACGGTGCCGTCGGCGATGAGCTCGTTCAGGGCGGCGTTCACCGCGTCACGCAGGGCGGTGTTGCCCTTGGCAAAGCCGATGGCATAATCTTCGTTGGCAAACTCGGTGTCCAGGATCTTCAGGCCCTCATTGGCCTTCACGAACTCCTGGGCGGGGGCGTTGTCAATGACCACCGCGTCGATCTGGCCGTTCATCAGGGCCATGACAGCCATGGCGCCGTTGTCATAGGCGGTGACATGGTCGGCACCGTAGCCGCCCTCTTCCACAGGATAGGAGCAGTAGATGTAGCCGGTGGTGTCCGCCTGGCAGCCGATCATCTCGGCATTGGCCAGGTCGTCAATGGTCTGGATGGGGGAATCCTCCTTGACGATGACCACCTGCACGCCGGTGGCGTAGGTGTCGGAGAAGTCCATGACCTCCAGGCGCTCCTCGTTGACGGTGACGCCCGCCATGACCATGTCGCTCTGGCCGGTCTGGGCGGCGGTGAGGGCGGCGTTGAAGGCCATGTCATCCACGACCAGCTCCAGGCCCAGCTTCTCGGCGATGGCCTGGGCGATCTCCACGTCGATGCCCTCAAAGCCGCCGTCGTCCGTGGTCATCTCATAGGGGGGGAACTGGGCGTTGGTGGACATATGGAGCTTGCCCTCTTCCACGGTGGTGAACTCGCCCGCGGGGGCCTCGGTCTCAGGGGCTTCGGTGGCGGGGGCTTCCGTGGCGGGAGCCTCGGAAGCGGGGGCCTCCGTCTGGGGGGCCTGGGTCTCCGTGGTGCCGCCGCAGGCGCACAGGGCCAGGACCATGGTCAGAGCCAGAACGGTGCACAGGATCTTGTTCAGCTTTTTCATGTTGTCGCGTTCTCCTTTTTCAGTTTCCGGCGCCGGGCCCTTGTCCTGGGGCCCCGTGCCGCCGGCCTTTTGGCCGTGCCCCGATTATATTACGCCCCGCCGGAGAAATCAAGCCCCAACTTGCAACAAAATGCAGCTGCCTCCCGAGTAAAATGCATAAAAATACACCAAGAACTGCTCCGCGACGGCGCGGAGCAGCTCTGGCGGTATCCTTCAGGTATTGTTGTCAGAAGCGGTATCCGGGTCCGCCTGGCGGAGCAGGGCCTGGATGCGTCCGGCCCAGCGCGCCGCGGCGCCCGGGCTCGGCGCCTCCACTTCCAGGGCCTCCGTCCCGGAATCCGGGGCGATGCGCACGATGCCTTCCCGGGTGGAAAGGCGCAGGCCCTCCGTGAGCTCCGGGCCGAATTCCGCCAGACAGCGGGTGACAAGCCCCATGGCCGCGGCCCGTTCCCGGCAGGTGAGGGTGCGCCGGACGCCGCCGGGCGTGGCGGCGGGCCGCCGGGGCGCCGGAGCCTCCGTCTTGGGGGGCGGAGGCGGGCCCAGGGGCTCGGGAAGGCGCAGCCGCCCGGCGAGTGCGTCCAGGTTGCAGCGGAAATACTCCTCCGGGGTGCCGATGTCGCACCAGTAGCCCTCCATGGCCAGGCCGTGGAGGGGCTGGTTCTGCTCCAAAAGCAGGGGAAACAGCTCCTTGCCGAAGTCAAAGGGCCGCCCCTCGGGCACCGGGGCCATGGCCCGGGGAGAGAGGGCGTAGATGCCGGTGTTCACCTGGTCCGTCACCACCCGCTCCCAGGTGGGCTTTTCCAAAAAGGCCAGGACCCGGCCCGTTTCGTCCGTGGGCACCAGGCCGAAGCGCAGCGGCGCCCGGCACCGGGTCAGGGCCAGGGTGGCGGCGCAGCGGTGCTCCCTGTGGTGGGCCATGAGCCGGCTGAGGTCAAAGTCGCAGGCGGCGTCGCCGCTGATGACCAGGAAGTCCTCGTTCCCATAAAAATGGGCGCATTGGCGCACGCCGCCGGCGGTGCCCAGAGGGGTCTCCTCCACCTGGTAGGTGATGGAAACGCCGAAGTCTTTCCCTGAGCCGAAATGTTCCCGGATTACATCCGAGCGGTAGCCCAGGGTGAGGCAGAGCTCCCGGAAGCCCTGCCGGGCCAGAAGATTTATAATGTGCTCCAGGAGCGGCCGGCCGCACAGGGGCATCATGGGCTTGGGCAGCCCGCCGCTCACCGGACGGAGCCGGCTTCCCTGCCCTCCGGCGAGGATGATGGCTTTCATGAGGCGGTACACATCCTTTTTCACAAGCAGTTTATGCTTAACATAGTATGTGCGCCCGCCGCCGGGACATGCGCGGCGGCAGGTGAAGAAAAAAGAATGCTTCCCTTTCCTTTTGCCCTGTGCTATAATAAATGACCAAGCTGCGCACGGTGCGGGAACTGTCTGCGCGGTACGCCGGAATGAACACAAAAACCGCCCCGCGCGCCGGGAAGCGGCGCGTTTGCCTGCGGCCCGGAACGGTACGGCAGGCGGAGATATGTGAGCGGTGCAAGGAAGTCGTGAGTTTGTTATGAATAAAATGAACCAGAAACTTCAAAAGTTCATTGAGCCCAGCATGCGGCTGTACCTGGTGGTGCTGGTGTGCTTCGTGGCGGTGAGCGTCTTTTTCGACTGGCGCTTGGCCGCGGCGGAGGGCGGGCTGGTGCTCATCCTGGTGATCTACTCTATGGTGAGCGCCCGGCGGAAGCGCCGGGAACTGGTGGAGTACATCGAGTCCGTCACCTACAACGTGGCGGAGGCCAAGAACGACACGCTGATGCATTTTCCCTTGCCCATGGTGGTGTTCCGCCTGGACGACAGCCTGGTGGTCTGGGGCAACCAGTCCTTTTTCTCCATCTGCGGCCGCTCGGGCCCCAGCTTTGAGGCCCACATGGAGGACCTGGTGCCGGGCTTTTCCGGCAAGTGGCTCCTGGAGGGGAAGACCCAGTACCCCGGCCTGCTGGAACTCTCAGACCGAAAGTATCAAATCCATGGGAATATTGTCCGGGCGGGCAAAAATGAAAAAAGCAGCTTTATGGGCATTACCTACTGGGTGGACGTGACGGACTACGACGCTATCCAGCAGGAATATGAGCAAAGCCGCCCGGTAGTGGCGCTGATTGTTCTGGACAACTTTGATGAACTCATTAAAAATGTTCCGGAGCGTATGAAAAACGACCTGCGGAATATGGTTGAGGACAAGATCAGCCAGTGGCTGGAAGGCACCGACGGTATCCTCCGGCGCTTTGACCGCGAGCGATATGTCTATATTTTCGAGGCCAGGCACTATGCCGCGCTGGAAGCGGGAAAGTTTGCCCTGCTGGAGATGGCCCGGGACGTGGTGAGCCCCACGGGGATCCATGCCACGGTGAGCATCGGCATTGGGCGGGATGGGGATACCTTGGTGGAGAACTACAATTTTGCCTCTCTGGCCATGGAGATGGCCCTATCCCGGGGCGGAGATCAGGTTGTGGTCAAAAACCGCTATAACTTCGCGTTTTTCGGCGGCCGGGGCAGCGAGGTGGAGACCCGCACCAAGGTCAAAAGCCGTGTCACGGCCAATGCCCTGGCGGAGCTCATCCGGGACTCCTCCCGGGTATATGTCATGGGCCACAAGTATGGGGATCTGGACTGCGTGGGCGCCGCGGCCGGTATCGTGTGCATGTGCCGGAAGCTGGAGACCCCGGCCCATGTGGTCATTGACATGAAGCATACTGCCGCGGGCAGGCTTCTGGAGGTGCTTCGACAGGTGCCGGAGTATGCTGAAGTGTTCCTCAGTCCGGAGGACGCCATGATCCAGGCGGACAGCCGGAGCCTGCTGGTGGTGGTGGATACAAACCGTCCGGAGCAGGTGGAGGACGAGGACTTCCTCCAGGCCTGCAACCGGGTGGCGGTCATCGACCACCACCGCCGTGCCGCCACCTACATCCAGGATGCGGCCCTCACCTTCCATGAGCCCTACGCCTCCTCAGTGTGTGAACTGGTAACGGAGCTGCTGCAGGAGATCGTGGAACAGCCGGACATCCTCCGCAGAGAGGCGGAGGCCATTCTCTCCGGCATTGTCATGGACACCAAGAACTTCACCATCCGTACCGGGGAGCGCACCTTTGAAGCGGCGGCCTTTCTCCGCCGTGCGGGGGCGGACACCACCGAGGTGAAAAAGCTCCTGCAGAACAATCTGGAGGACACTGTGGCCCGGTACAAAATCCTCCAGAGCGCCAAGCTCTACAAGGGCCTGGCGGTGGCGGTGCAGCCGGAGCCCCAGAACCGGGTGGTGGCCGCCCAGGCTGCGGATGAACTGCTGAACATCTCCGGCGTCCAGGCCAGCGTTGTGGTATGCGCCTCCGATGGGGGCGGGTGCAGCATTTCCGCCCGGAGTATCGGGGACGTGAACGTCCAGGTGCTGCTGGAGAAGCTGGGGGGCGGCGGGAACAAATCTGCCGCCGGCGTGCAGTTCAAGGACGTCTCCGTGGAGGAGGCGGCGGCCCGGCTGCGCCAGGCCATAGACGAATATTTTGACGAGGAAAGCTAAAATCCGCTTGTCAAAGAAGGCAGGGCCTTCTTTGACAAAAGGGATTACACTCCGCTTCGCGCAGGATTTGTCCGCCAATGGCGTACAAATCCCACGCGCGCTCCGCGAGATGAGTTTTTTCCGAGGCACATGTCCCCGGAAAAAACGGATCGCACTTTGTTCGCGGCTGCGGCCACGAATTCTCCGAAGGTTTTTTGACCGTTTCGAATACTTTGACGAGAAAAGCTAAAATATGAGCGGGCGGCCTCCGCCCGCTTTAGGAGGAAACATACCATGAAAGTGATTTTTCAAACCGACGTCCGGGGCCAGGGGAAAAAGGGCGAGATGAAGGAAGTCTCCGACGGCTACGCCCGGAACTACCTTCTGCCCCGCAAGCTGGCTGTGGAGGCCAATACGGATAACCTCAACGCCTTCAAGCTCAAGGAAAAGGCGAAAGCCGCCCAAATCGCCAAGGAGAAGGCCCAGGCGGAGGAAAACGCCCGGCGGCTCCAGGGCGTGGTGGTGAAGATCTCCGCCAAGGCCGGCTCCGCCGGGAAGCTCTTCGGCGCCGTCACCAGCAAGGAAATCTCCGACGCGCTGAAGGAGCAGTTCGACATAGATATTGAGAAGAACAAGATCGTCCAGGCCGAGCCCATCAAGAACTACGGCAGCTACGAGGTCAAGTGCAAGCTGGGCCACGAGGTCAGCGCCGTGATCCACGTGATGGTAGTCGAGGCGAAATAACGCAGGCAGAGAAAAACACGCGGGAAAGGAGCTGGGAAAAATGGAGGAACTGCTGGGGCGGAAGGTGCCCCACAGCCTGGAGGCGGAACAGTCCGTCCTGGGTTCCATGATCATTGACCCGGCCTGCATTCCCGCGGTGCTGGAGCGGCTCAAGGGCGGGGAGTTCTACAGCCAGACCAACGGCGAGATCTTCCAAACCCTCAGCTACATGTTCAACTACGCCCGGGCCATCGACCCGGTGACCCTGCTGGAAGAGATGCGGATACGGGGGGTGTACCGGGACAACTCCCAGGAGTACATCCTGCGCCTGATGGAAATGACCCCCACCGCCGCCAATGTAACCAAGTACGCGGACATTGTCCGGGACAAGGCCCTGCTGCGCCGGCTCCTGGAGACGGCAGATGACATCAGCGCCACAGTTTACGCCGGCGAAGGGGAGGCGGACGCGATTCTGGAGGCCGCGGAGCAGAAGGTTTTTGCTCTGCGCCGGGGCCGCACCGTGGGCGGGCTCCAGGAGGTGTCCGTGGCGGTGCAGAACGTCTACACCGCCATCGCCGCTGCCGCTGCAAGCAAAGAGGCCATCCCGGGGCTCTCCACAGGGCTTGTGGATCTGGACCGGCAGATCCTGGGCCTCAACAAGGGCGACCTGATCCTCATTGCATCCCGGCCTGGTATGGGCAAGACCAGTATTGCCCTGAACATCGCCATGACCGTGGCCCGCAAACCCCTCCGCCGGGAGGGCAAGACGGATGACCGCCCCGGGAAGGTGGCGGTATTCTCCCTGGAAATGACCCGGGAGCAGCTGGCCATGCGCCTGATCTCCTCAGAGGTGATGATCGACAACCAGAAGCTCCAGACGGGCAAGCTCAGCCCCAGCGAGTTCAGCCGGGTGGGCGGGGCCTGCGCGGCCATTGCCGCTTCGGGCCTCCTCATTGATGACAACCCCACCCTCTCCGTGGCGGAGATGAACGCCCAGTGCCGCCGGGTAGAGGACCTGGTGCTGGTGGTAGTGGATTACCTCCAGCTGATGCAGTCCTCCGGCTCCGGAAAGAGCTACTCCAACGAGAGCCGCACCCAGGCCGTGAGCGACATCAGCCGTATGCTGAAGATCATGGCCAAGGACCTGAACGTGCCGGTGGTCTGCCTGTCCCAACTCTCTCGGGCCAACGAGGCCCGGTCCGACAAGCGTCCCATGCTCTCGGACCTCCGGGAGAGCGGCGCCATCGAGCAGGATGCGGACATCGTCATCGGCCTGTACCGGGAGGGATATTATAACCGGGAATGTGAAAATCCCAACGCCGCGGAGGCGATTGTGCTGAAAAACCGCCGGGGCGAGACGGGAAAAGTGGATCTGCTCTGGCTGCCGGAGTACACCAGCTACCGGAGTGTGGAACGCATCCATGACCAGTGAACTGTTGCGCCGGGACCTGCTGCCCGGAGACGGAGGGAGGGTGCTGTGCGCCGTATCCGGCGGGCTGGACTCCATGTGCCTGCTCTCCCTGTGCCGGGAGGCGGGGTATGACACGGCCTGCGCCCACTATGACCACAGCCTCCGGCCCGACTCGGGGATGGATGCCGCCTTTGTGGCGGACTGGTGTGCGGCGCGGGGCATTCCGTTTTATACAGAGCGGGAGGACGTGGCCGCCCTGGCCCGGGCCTGGGGCCTGGGGACGGAGGCCGCGGCCCGCCGGGCCCGTTACGCCTTTCTGGAACGGGCGGCGGACGCCCTCCATTGCGCCGTGATCGCCACGGCCCACACCGCGGACGACCAAGCGGAGACCATGCTGCTCCAGCTGTGCCGGGGCGCGGGGAGCCGGGGCCTTTCCGGCATCCCACCCCGGCGGGGGCGGGTGGTCCGTCCCCTGCTTGCGGTTCCCCGCCGGGAGCTGGAGCGTTATGCCCGGGAAACGGGTATCCCCCACCGGGAGGACCCCACCAACGCCGGGGACAGTTTTGCCCGGAACCGCCTGCGGCACCATGTGCTGCCGGTGCTGGAGACGGTGAACCCCGCCTTTCTGGGGAACTTTGGCCGCTGTGCCGCCCGTCTGGCGGAAGATGACGCGTGCCTCTACGCCCAGGCGGAGGCCTTTTTGGAGGCAAATCCCTCCCTGCCCGCAGACAGGCTTCTGGCGCTGCCGGAGGCGGTTCGGGGGCGGGTATACCGCCTGGCCGCCGGACGGAGCCTGGAATGGGTCCATGTCCCTATATTGGACGATCTCTGCCGTGGCGGGAACGGCCGGCGCGTGAGCCTGCCCGAGGGGGACGCCGCGGAAAAACACAGCGGATGCCTCCGCTTTTTCTTTGCCGGAACGCCCGCGGGGATCGTACCGGTAACGCTGTATCCCGGCTTTCGGGGGCATCTGGACGGCCCGGCGCTGGACGTGCACTGCGAAATCTGTCCCTCCGGCGCGGAAATTCACAATTCCTTCAACACTTTTTTCTTTTCATGTGAGAATATCTATGGTAGTATGACTCTCAGGGCCAGAATGCCTGGAGACCGGCTCCGCCCTGTGGGGCGGAACTGCGTCAAATCCGTAAAAAAGCTTTTGTCGGAGGCTGGCGTGCCGCCGGAGCGGCGGGACAGCATCCCGGTGCTGGCGGATGAAAAGGGCGTGCTGGCCGTGTATGGGTTTCCCCAGGACGAGCGTGCCGTTGCCCGGCCGGGGGAGGCTTGCATGGCAGTTTCCTTCACGCCGGGAACAGGGAGGGTATAGAGAATATGGAGCAGGATATAGGAAAGATCCTGATTTCGGAGCGCAGGCTCCAACACCGCATCCGGGAACTGGGCGCGGAGATCAGCCGGGACTATGCGGGAAAAGAGCCGCTGTTCGTGGGCATACTGAAAGGGTGCTTTGTTTTTATGGGGGACCTGATGCGCCATGTGAGCGGCTACTGCGCCGTGGACTTCATGGCGGTGTCCTCCTATGGCAACCGCTCCATCACCACCGGGGCGGTGAAGATCAACAAGGACCTGAGCGAGGACATCGAAAACCGCCACGTGATCATTGTGGAGGACATCCTGGACAGCGGCGTGACCCTCAACTATCTGATGCAGTATCTCCAAGTGCGGCGTCCCGCCTCCATGGAGATCGTCACGCTGCTGGACAAGCCCAGCCGCCGGCAGAAGCCGGTTCAGGCGAAATACGTCGGCTTTGAGGTACCGGACAAGTTCGTGGTGGGCTACGGACTGGACTATGCCGAGCGCTACCGGAACCTGCCCTACATCGGCGTCCTCAAGCCGGAGATCTATGAAAACGAAAACGGCTGACGCGGCACGCGTCCTCTTTTAAGATAGCAGCAAGGAAGTGAATCGTTCTTGAATCAAAATCCAAAGCGCAACCGCGCCCGGGACCTGGGGTTCTATCTTCTGATCCTGGTGATCCTCCTGGCAACCGTATACTCCCTCTCCTCGGAGCCCGCCCAGCAGGATCTCACCTGGAGCCAGGTGAGGGACCTGTTCCTGGAGGAAAAGGTGGAGTCCTTCACCGTCGAGGGGGACAGCAACCTCATCATGAACCTGCGGGAGCCTCTCAACGGCCAAACCACCATCACCTATCCCCTGTACAGCCTGAACTTCTTCTATACGGAGCTCAACGACATCATCCAGGAGCAGAAGGACGCGGGGATCATCACCGAGTATGATTACGACAAGGGCTTTGTGGCTCCCTGGTGGCTGAGCTTTGTGCCCTACCTGGGCGTGATCATCATCTGCGGCGTGCTGTGGTATGTGATGATGAACAAGGCCGCCGGTGGCGCCGGCGGCGCCATGAAGTTCGGTAAGGCCCGCACCCGCCTGGGCAGCGAGGAGACCCGCCGCGTCACGTTCAACGACGTGGCCGGCTGTGACGAGGAAAAAGAAGAGCTGGCGGAGGTGGTGGACTTCCTGCGCCACCCTGCCTCCTTCACGGAAATGGGCGCCCGTATCCCCAAAGGCGTGCTCCTGGTGGGCCCTCCGGGTACCGGCAAGACCCTGCTGGCCAAGGCCGTGGCGGGAGAGGCGGGCGTGCAGTTCCTGTCCATTTCCGGCTCCGACTTTGTGGAGCTCTATGTGGGCGTGGGCGCCAGCCGCGTCCGGGACCTCTTTGACCAGGCCAAGAAGGTGGCCCCCGCCATCATCTTTATCGACGAGATCGACGCCGTGGGCCGCCAGCGCGGCTCCGGCCTGGGCGGCGGCCACGACGAGCGGGAGCAGACCCTCAACCAGCTCCTGGTGGAGATGGACGGTTTCGGCAACAACGACGGTGTTATCGTCATGGCGGCCACCAACCGGGCGGACATCCTGGATAACGCCCTGCTGCGGCCCGGGCGGTTTGACCGGCAGGTCTATGTGGGCTTGCCCGACGTCCGGGGCCGGGAGGCCATTTTGCGCAT
>CALWOS010000049.1 GCA_944383185.1 uncultured Oscillospiraceae bacterium | reverse complement strand
CCCACTTTTTCATAGTACCAGTTGTCCAGCCCCTCCGCCGGGAGCAAAATCTCCGCAATAATCTCGTCATCGCAGAGATCCAAGGCTTTGCGGCCCTTGTAGAATGCCTGCACCGGCAGCAGCCGCTCCCCCTGTACAGAGCACAAGCGCAGCTTGGCGTCAGTCACAAACTCGATTAGGACGCTGTCAGCCTTGGCCGAGCCGTTGCCCAGGTTTCCTCCCATGGTTCCCAGGTTCCGGATGGCCGGAGCGGCGATGCGGCTGACGGCCTCCTTCATCAGCTGTGGTACCAACGGGCTCTCCAGCACCTGGGTAAACGTGCAGGCCGCGCCGATGCGCACCCACTTCCCTTCCCGGCGGATCTCCCGGAGTTCCGGCACGCCGTCCAGAAAAAGATAGCAGGCGTTTTCCGCCGGGTGGATCATCAAATCCGTGCCGCCGCCATAGGGCGTCACCTTCTCTCTGGCGCGGATCTCCAACGCCTCCGCCAGACTGGCGGGCTTGTATCCGTTCACCATAGTCCTTCCCCCTCCTTCGCGGCGAGGCCGATGGCCTTGACAATGGCGTTATAGCCCGTACACCGGCAGAGGTTCCCGGAAATGCCCTCCCGGATTTCCTCTTCCTTAGGGTGAGGATTTTTCCGGAGAATGCAGTCCGCAGCCAAAATCATCCCGGGGATGCAAAAGCCGCACTGCACCGCGCTCACCGCGGCGAAAGCCGCGTCCAGAGCCTGGAACTGCGGCGTTTCCCGGTAACCTTCAATGGTGACCACGCTGTGGCCCTGGACCCGGCCCATGGCCACCATACAGGAGTTCACCAGCGCCCCGTCCAGGAGCACGGAGCAGGCCCCGCACTCCCCTTCCTTGCAGCCGCATTTGACGCCGGTGAGTCGGAAGGTATTCCGCAGCACATCCAAAAGCCGGTCCCCGGCGCTGCCGGCATAGCGCGCCGGCGCTCCGTTCAGGGTAAATTCAATCATGCCTCCACCTCCCGCAGTCCGGCCATGATGTCATCCATAGTATAGGGCACATGGTTCAGCGGTCTGGCCATACACTGCTCCATGGCCTGGAGATAGGCCGAAGCGCCGCCCACCGTGGGCAGTTCCCCGGCTCCCTTGGCCCCATAGGGCCCCTCTGGGTATTCCGCGGTATTCAAAACGCACTCCATGTGAGGTACGTCCATGGATGTGGGGATCAGGTAGTCGGCAAAGCTGGCGTTGCGGATACGCCCACTGCCGTCGGCCGCGGCGTATTCCATGCCGCCCATGCCGATACCCTGGAGGAAACCGCCTTCCATCTGCCCAATGACCACCTTTTCGTCAATGGGCGTGCCCACGTCGAAACTGCCCCAGGCTCCCAGAACCTTGGGTACCGCCGTGAGGGTGTCCACCTCCAGCTCCACCACCTGCACCGTCCAGGAATAGGTGGGGTAGGCGTCCCCAGTAAAGGCCTCCGCGTCAAAGGGGATGAGGAACTCGGGATGAACGTAGTGTTCCTCCACCTCCAGCACCCGGCCGCTCTTCCAAATCTCCTTAAGCCGGCAGGCGGCCCGGCGCACCAGTTCGCCCACAATCATTGTGCTCCGCGAGGCCACCGTAGGCCCGGAGTCGGGAACCCGGTCCGTATCGGGATTCTGGATGCGCACCTGCTCCAGGGGCACATCCAGCTCCCGGGCAGCGATCTTCACCAGGGCGGTCTTGAGTCCCTGGCCCATATCCGTGCCGGCGGTGAGGATCTCCACGGTGTCATCCGCGTTTTTCCGCATGCGGAGCACCGCCTTGATGAGGTCCCGCTCGCCGTTGCCGGTGAAGCCCGCGCCGTGGTAGCTGAAGGAAAGGCCGATGCCCCTGCGGTAGCGGCCCGTCTGGGGTTTTTCATATTCCGCCCATTTCCGGCGAAAATCGCTCATGGCGTCCACCTGCTCCAGCATCTCCGGCAGGGGGACATGGAAATGATACCTTCCGCCGGTGGAGGTGCTGTCCCCCTGCCGGGCCAGGTTTGCCACCCGGAACTCCAGGGGATTCACGCCCAGCTTCCGGGCAATGTGGTCCATCATCATCTCCGCGCCGAAAAAGCCCTGGGGCCCGCCGAAGCCCCGAAACGCGCCGTTCGGCACCGTGTTGGTCTTTACCGCCCGGCCCCGGACTTTCAGGTTGGGCACAAAGTAGACCCCGGGGCTGCTGATAATCGTCCGCTGGAGCACCACGGCGCTGAGGGTGGTATAGGCACCGCCGTTGAGCAGGAAGTCGATCTCCATGGCTGTGACCTTCCCTCCCTTCACCGCCACCTTGTAGATACCCACGGAGGGGTGGCGCTTGTTGGTACAGGTCATGTCCTCCCGGCGGTCCAGGACCATGCGCACGGGTTTGCCCGCCTTGCGTGCGGCCACAGCCACCTGGCAACCGATAATGGAGGGATAGTCCTCCTTTCCGCCAAAGGCCCCACCGGTGACCTCCTGGCAAATCTGAACCTTGCCGGGATCCCCGCCCATCACACGGTTCACCGCGCTGAACACATAGTAGGGGCACTGCATACTCCCCCGCACGGTCACTTTCCCGTCCGGATGGGGCTCCGCCTGCATGCTCTGTGTCTCCAGATAGGCCTGCTCCTGGTACCCGGTGTGGAAAGTTTCGGTGAAAACATGGTCAGCCTCTCGAAAAGCCGCCTCTGTGTCGCCCTTGGCGTAATGGTACTCAAAAAAAACCGTGTCCGACTCCGCCGGATCCAGTACCGGAGGCAGATCTTCATACTCCACCCGGATCTCTCTCAGGAGGCGCTCCACCTCCTTGGGATCCGGTCCTGCTACCATCAGGATAGCCTCGCCAATAAATTCCACAGTGTCCCGGGCAAACACCGGACAGTCGTCCTTAACAATGTTCACATTGTTGTCCCCGGGAACATCCCGCCGGTCCACCACACAGTAGCCCTCCGGCAGAGGTGGAAGGTGCACCGCCAGGATCCGGGCCCGCGCCCGGTCCGAGCGGAGCATGCGCCCGGTGAGGACGCCGTCCATGGGTAGATCGTCCAGATATCGGGCCCGGCCGGAAATCTTGGCGCTGTGGTCCAGCTTGACTACCGAGTCAGAAATGGGATGCGTTGTATGTACCATGGCTTTCATCCTTTCGCCCACAAGTTTTCCAAAAAGGAGCTGCGCCTGTCCCTCCCTGCCCAGAATACCGCTCTGCGGCAGATTTTGGGCGGCTTGCCAAAAAACGTTTTCCTGGTACTTTTATAAATTATACCATTTGTACAAGTCAATTGCAATCTGCATTTCCAAAGATCACGCTTTGAAAAAACTCCAAAACCCCCTTTACAAATCTCAAAAACATGCTATAATATCAAAGTGCCGTCTTGGAAAGCGGTACAGACCCGCGTTGAGCTTGACCGCGCGGGCGGCATAGCGCAGTTCGGCGCCTCAAATAGAGGCCTGTAGTCAATTGGGAGTCCAAGTGCTTCACCGTGCAGGCCCGTGGCAAAAAGTGAATAGAACATGGGGGCGTAGCTCAGCTGGGAGAGCGTACGGTTCGCATCCGTAAGGTCAAGGGTTCGAATCCCTCCGTCTCCACCAAATAAGAACGCTGATAAGGATACAATCTGTGTCTTTATCAGCGTTCTTGCTTTGTAACCAAACCTCCGCACAAGCCCTTGATACAACGGTATTGCCGTGCCCAATCGTGTAATCATGCTTTTTTGCGCCGCCGTGCAGAGCGGGAAATAGTGTCTGGGAATATTGTC